>NZ_JASJSI010000062.1:0-25118 GCF_030237085.1 Stenotrophomonas maltophilia group sp. Smal32 | reverse complement strand
GTGCCGAAGTTGTGCGCGCTTTACCACGACACGCTGGAGCTGCGTACCTGCAGCCAGTGCGGGCAGGTGTATCCGCTGCCGGCCCCTGCAGCGGGGTGAGCACCTGCCCCTGTAGACCCGAGCCCATGCTCGGCCGCCGGGCACCGAAGCCGAGCAGGGGCTCGGCTCTACAGCAAGAGCGGCACGCAGGCATTCCGGGCGTCGGTCCCACCATCCCAGGCGCTACACTGGCAGCCCCGTTGCAGCCTGTTGCCCGACCATGTCCGACCTGCTCAGCCGCACCCACGCCATTGCCCTGGACGCCGCCGATCCGCTGCGTCCGCTGCGTAACGAATTCCTGATTCCGCGCCATGGCGGCGGCGAGCAGACCTACTTCGTCGGCAACTCGCTGGGCCTGCAGCCGCGCGGCGCCCAGGCCGCGGTGCAGGAAGTGATGAAGCAGTGGGGGGATCTGGCGGTGGAAGGCCACTTCACCGGTCCTACCCAGTGGCTGTCCTACCACCGCCTGGTGAGTGCGCAGCTGGCCCGCGTGGTCGGTGCACTGCCCAGCGAAGTGGTGGCGATGAACACGCTGAGCGTGAACCTGCACCTGATGATGGTCAGCTTCTACCGGCCGACCGCGCAGCGCCCGGTGATCCTGATGGAAGCCGGTGCGTTCCCGACCGACCGCCACGCGGTGGAAGCGCAGATCCGTTTCCACGGGTTCGACCCGGCCGAGTGCCTGGTGGAAGTGCAGCCGGACGAAGCCAATGGCACGATCTCGCTGGCCGCGATCGAACGTGCCATCGCCGAACACGGCCCGCGCCTTGCGCTGGTGCTGTGGCCCGGCGTGCAGTACCGCACCGGCCAGGCCTTCGACCTGGATGCCATCACCCGTGCTGCCCGCCTGCAGGGCGCGCGCATCGGCTTCGACCTGGCGCACTCGGTCGGCAACCTGCCGCTGCGCCTGCATGACATCGCACCCGACTTCGCGGTGTGGTGCCACTACAAATACCTCAACAGCGGCCCGGGTGCGGTGGCCGGCGCGTTCGTGCACGAGCGCCATCACCGCGACACCACGCTGCCGCGCTTTGCCGGCTGGTGGGGCCATGAGGAATCCACCCGCTTCCAGATGGCACCGCAGTTCACCCCCGCCATCGGTGCCGAAGGCTGGCAGCTGAGCAATCCGCCGATTCTCGGCCTGGCGCCGCTGCGCGCCTCGCTGGACCTGTTCGAGCGTGCCGGAATGGACGCGCTGCGCGGCAAATCACTGGCACTGACCGGCATGCTCGAAGCGCTTGTACGCGCACGCCTGTCCGGCGTGCTCGACATCATCACTCCGGCCGAGCCGCAGCGTCGCGGCTGCCAGCTGTCATTGCGCGTGATCGGTGGGCGCGAGCGCGGACGCGCACTGTTTGAACACCTGCGCAGCATCGGCGTGCTCGGCGACTGGCGCGAGCCGGACGTGATCCGCATCTCGCCTACCCCGCTCTACAACCGCTACCTGGACGTGCACCACTTCGTCGAGGAAGTGGAAGCCTGGGCCGGCCTCTGAGCCGGCCCCTCCCCTACTGCTGGACAGTTCGTTGATCGCACACGCTTCCCGCTCGTTGAGCATTATCGGTGCCGGCCTCGCCGGGTCCCTGCTGGCCATCCTGCTGTCACGGCAGGGCTGGCGCATCACCCTGTACGAACGCCGCGGCGATCCGCGCATTGCCGACTACGAGAGTGGTCGTTCGATCAACCTGGCGCTGGCCGAACGCGGGCGCAACGCCCTGCGCCAGGCGGGAGTGGAAGACGAGGTGATGGCGCGCGCGGTAATGATGCGCGGGCGCATGGTGCATCCGCGCGAAGGCGAACCGCAGCTGCAACGCTACGGCCGCGACGACAGCGAAGTAATCTGGTCGATCCATCGCAGCGACCTGAACACGACGCTGCTGGAACTCGCCGAACAGGCTGGCGCGACCGTGCACTTCCACCGCCGCCTGCATACCGTCGATTTCGATGCCGGCTACGCGCGTTTCATCGACGACCGCGATGACAGCCCGCACGACATCCGCTTCGACACCCTGATCGGTGCCGATGGTGCAGGCTCGGCGCTGCGCGCGGCGATGAACCGGCGGGCGCCGCTGGGCGAGGACATCGCCTTCCTCGACCACTCCTACAAGGAGCTGGAAATTCCGCCGGCCGCCGACGGCAGCTTCCGCATCGAGCGCAACGCGCTGCATATCTGGCCGCGTGGCCATTACATGTGCATCGCCCTGCCCAACCACGAAGGCACCTTCACCGTCACCCTGTTCCTGCCCAACCAGGGTGATCCCAGCTTCGCCACGGTCAACACCGGCGCGCAGGCCGAAGCACTGTTCGCGCGCGAGTTCGCCGATACCCTGCCGCTGATCCCGAACCTGCGCGCGGACTGGGAACAGCACCCACCCGGCCTGCTTGGCACGCTGACGCTTGATCGCTGGCACCAGCAGGGCCGCGCGGTCCTGATTGGCGACGCCGCACATGCGATGGTGCCGTTCCACGGGCAAGGCATGAACTGCGCATTCGAGGATTGCGTGGCTCTGGCCCGCCATCTGATGGAAGCGGACGACCTGGAAGGCGCGTTCCAAGCCTTCGAAGCCGAGCGCAAGCCGAACGCACGCGCAATCCAGCAGATGGCGCTGGAAAACTATCTGGAAATGCGCGACCGCGTGGCTGATCCTGCGTTCCTGCTGCAACGCGAACTGGAACAGGAACTGCAGCGGCGCTGGCCGACCCGGTTCGTACCGCATTACACGATGGTCACCTTCCTGCACACGCCGTACGCGGAAGCCATGCGCCGCACCGAGCTTCAGCGCGACATGCTGGTGGCGGCCACGGCCGGCCACGATTCGCTGGACAACATCGACTGGGCCGCACTGGAAGCACAGGTCCATGCGCAGCTGCCGGTCCTGGAGGGCGCGCACTGATGGCTGACAGCTTCCTGTTCTACGACCTGGAAACCTTCGGCCAGGACCCGCGGCGCACGCGCATCTCGCAGTACGCCGCGATCCGTACCGACGCCGATCTGAACGAGATCGACACCCCGGTCAGCTTCTTCGTGCGCCCGGCCGACGATCTGCTGCCCTCGCCGATGGCCACCCTGGTCACCGGCATCACCCCGCAGCAGGCCCTGGCCGAGGGCATCAGCGAGGCCGAAGCCTTCGACCGCATCAACGAGCAGCTATGGCGTCCCGGCACCTGCGCACTGGGCTACAACACGCTGCGATTCGACGATGAATTCGTCCGCTACGGCCTGTTCCGCAACTTCCATGACCCGTACGAGCGCGAGTGGCGCAACGGCAATTCGCGCTGGGACCTGCTGGACATGCTGCGGCTGATGCGCGCGATGCGTCCGGACGGCATCCAGTGGCCGCTGCGCGAGGACGGTGCCACCTCGTTCAAGCTCGAGCACCTGGCCGAAGCCAACAACGTGCGCGAGGGTGATGCGCACGAAGCGCTGTCCGACGTGCGCGCCACGATCGGCATGGCACGGCTGTTCAAGCAGTCGCAGCCGCGCCTGTGGGACTACGCCCTGAAGCTGCGCGACAAGCGTTTCGTAGGCAGCCTGCTGGATGTAACCGCGATGAAGCCGGTGCTGCACATTTCCATGCGCTACCCGGCCAGCCGCCTGTGCGCGGCGCCGGTGCTGCCGCTGGCGGTGCACCCGACCATCAACAACCGGGTGATCGTGTTCGACCTCGACGGCGACATCGACGACCTGCTGGCACTACCAGCCGATGTGATCGCACAGCGCCTGTACATGCGCGCCAGCGAGCTGCCCGAGGGCGTTGCACGGGTGCCGCTGAAGGAGGTGCACCTGAACAAGGTGCCGGCGCTGATCGCCTGGAACCACCTGCGTGCCGACGACCACCAGCGCCTGGGCCTGGACGTGGCGGCCATCGACGCCAAGATCGAGCGCCTGCGCGAATTCGCCCCACAGCTGGCGGAGAAGGCGCGCCAGGTCTACAACCAGCCGCGCGTGGCCACCGTGGCCGATGTCGATGCATCGCTGTACGACGGATTCCTGGGCAACGGTGACAAACCGCTGCTGGCCCTGGCCCGTACCACCGCGCCGGATCAGCTGGCCGCGCTGGAAAGCCGCTTCCGTGACCCGCGCCTGCCCGAGCTGCTGTTCCGCTACCGCGCGCGCAACCATCCCGACAGCCTCGCGCCGGCTGAACGCCAGCGCTGGCAGGATTACCGCCGCCAGCGCCTGCTCGGAGACGGCGGCCTGGGCGAACTCACCCTGCCCCAGTACCAGCAGCAGCTGGATGCACTGGCCGCCGAAGCGCCCGATGACACCCGGCGCCAGGCGCTGCTGCAATCGCTGCGCGATTGGGGCCAGCACCTGCAGGAGACGCTGTGAGCACTTATTTCTCTGACGCCAGCTTCAAGTTCCTGCGCGGCCTTGCGCGGCACAACGACAAGGCCTGGTTCAACGATCACCGCCAGCAGTACGAAGACCACGTGCGGCAGCCGTTCCTGCGCCTGCTGGGCGACCTGCAGCCGGCCCTGGCCGAGGTCAGCGAGCACTTCCGCGCCGATACCCGCGGCGTCGGTGGCTCGCTGTTCCGCATCCATCGCGACGCGCGTTTTTCCAAAGACAAGTCGCCGTACAAGACCTGGCAGGGTGCCCGCCTGTTCCATGAGCGCCGCCGTGAAGTGGCCGCGCCCTCCTTCTACGTGCACCTGCAGCCCGGCGAGAGCTTCGTCGGCGCTGGCCTGTGGCATCCAGAACCCGAGACGCAGCGCCGCGTGCGCCACTTCATTCTCGACAACCCGGGCAGCTGGAAGGCCGCCGCGCATGCCCCGGCGCTGCGCAAGCGCTTCGATTTCGAGGAGAGCGAGAAGCTGGTGCGCCCGCCACGTGGCTTCCCGGCCGATTTCGAGTTCATTGACGACCTCAAGCACCGCAACTGGGTGATGTGGCGCTCGCTGGACGATGCCACCATGACCGGCCCGCGCCTGCTGTCCACGCTGGGCAAGGACCTGGCTGGGCTCGGCCCGTTCGTCGACTACCTGTGCGCGGCACTGGACCTGGAGTTCTGAGCCGCATCACCTGCCGTTCACCACTGGCTGCCTCACTTGCGGCAGTCTGGACAGCATGAAGAAACTCACTGCACTGGCTGTGCTGCTGGTCCTGGCCTTGGCCGCGTGGTGGTTCGGCGGCCCCTACATGACCGTGCACGGCCTGTCCCAGGCCATTGAAGAACGTGACACGGTGCGACTGGAGCGCTACGTCGATTTCCCGCGCGTGCGCGGCAGCCTGCGCGCACAGCTCAACGACTATCTGGTGCGCCAGGCAGGCCCGGATATAGCGGCCAGCCCGTTCGGTGCCCTGCTCTACGGCCTGGGCGACCAGCTCGGCGGTGCAGCGGTGGAGACCATGGTGACCCCGACGGGCATCGGCGCGATGCTGCAGGGCCACGTGCTGTGGAAGCGCGGCCGCAATGAACTGCAGGGCGGCGATGCGTTCGGCGCGACCGAACCGGCACGGCCGTTGAAGAACGCCGAGCATCACTTTGAAGCGCTGGACCGCTTCGTGATCGACGTCGATCGCGGCGCCGGCCAGCCGCCGTTGAAGGTGGTGCTGGAACCGCAGGGCCTGCGCTGGAAGGTGGTGGATCTGCAGTTGGGGATGTCCGGTAACCCTTGATCGGACCCGTGGCCTGACGGCAGTGCCAACCAAGGTTGGCAACTACCAGAGCACAGTGCCCCGGTGGGTGCCAACCTTGGTTGGCAGTGCCATGCATCGGCGCCAACTAGGGTTGGCAGCCACCAGGCCCTACCCCTCGTTGGCGACGCCATGTGGTACGTGGCCAGCGGCCACGTGTTCGCGCGCACTGTCGATGTTGTGCTGCGAATCGTCGAAGAAGATGTCGGCTCCGAATGCGTGCAGGAACGGTCCCTTGTGGCGACCACCGAGGAACAGCGCTTCGTCCAGGCGCACGCCCCACTCACGCAGGGTGCGGATCACCCGCTCGTGCGCCGGTGCCGAGCGCGCGGTCACCAATGCGGTGCGGATCGGCGCGCTTTCGCCGGCCGGGAATACCTCCTGCAACGTATGCAGGGCCGACAGGAAGCCGCGGAACGGTCCACCACTGAGTGGCTCGCGGGCGCGTTCGCGCTCGTGCCGGCCAAACGCCTCCACGCCCTGCTCGCGCGAGATGCGCTCGCTTTCGTCACCGAAGATCACCGCGTCACCGTCGAAGGCGATGCGCAGCTGCCCGGCCGGGCGACCGGTATCGATCTGGTCAGCCGCCGCAGCAGCGGTTTCACCCGGCGGCTTGGGCAGGATGGTCGCCGCCGCGATCCCGTGGCGCAGCGCACTGCGTACCGACTCCGGATTGGCCGACAGGAACAGATCGGTGCCGAACGGCTTCACGTACGGCCAGGTCGGCTCGCCAGCGGTGAACGTAGCCCGGATGATGCCCAGGCCGTAGTGCTGGATCGAATTGAAGATGCGCAGGCCGGTATCGGCCGAGTTGCGCGACAGCAGGATCACCTCGACCCGCGGATTCTCCGGGCTGGCGCCCTGGTTCAATGCCAGCAGCTTGCGTACCACCGGAAACGCCACGCCGGGGCCGAGGATGTCGTCCTCGTGCTGGCGCTGGAATTCGGCATACGCCGCCACGCCATCGCTCTCGAACAGCGCGTGGCTTTCTTCCAGATCGAACAGCGCGCGCGAGGTCACCGCGACGGTCAGCAAACGGGGGGAGTTGTCGCCCATCGGTGGGGGTCCTTCAAGCGTTCGGCACGGTCGGCCGCCCATTGTCCTCAAAAAACGAACTGTTCGCTCAGGATCCGGTCTTCCAGGTTGTGCTCCGGGTCGAACAGCAGGGTCACGCGGCGGTCTTTCGACTCGCGGATGGTCACTTCGACCACATCGCGGGTCTCGTGCGAATCGGCGGTCACGCTGACCGGGCGCTTGTACGGATCGAGCACCCGGAAGCGCACTTCGGTGTCGGCCTTGAGGATGGCCCCGCGCCAGCGCCTTGGCCGGTAAGGGGCCAACGGCGTCAGCGCGATGGTGTGCGAACCCAGCGGCAGCACCGGGCCATGCGCGGAATAGTTGTAGGCGGTGCTGCCGGCCGGGGTGGCCACCAGCACGCCGTCACCGATCAGTTCGGCCACGCGCTCCTGGCCGTTCAGGTCGATGCCGATATGCGCGGCCTGCCGGGTCTGGCGCAGCAGCGAAACATCGTTGTAGGCCAGCGAACCGGTACTGGTACCGGACTCGGTCAGCGCCACCATTTCCAGCGGGCGCAGATGGGCCGGCTCGGCGCGGGCGATGCGGGCATGCACGTCTTCGTCGCCGCGGTACTGGTTCATCAGGAAACCGACCGTGCCCAGCTTCATGCCGAACACCGGCTTGCCCAGGTGCCCATGCCGATGCAGGGTCTGCAGCATGAAGCCATCACCGCCCAGCGGGCACAGCACGTCGGCCTGCTCGGGCGCGTAGTCGCCATAGCGCGAGACCATGGCCGCGCGGGCCATCTGCGCGGGCTCGGTGGTGCTGGCCAGGAAAGCGATGCGGGGGGTGTCGCTCATCGGTGGATCCGGGGAGGTTTGATGGAGAGCATAACCGAGCGCCGGGAGTTGGAGCCCGTGGGGCGGATGACCGGCATATCCGCCGGGACACGCCGTAAACCCATCCCTGGGGGCTCGATCGCGCCATCCATGGCGCTCACGGTCCCAGCGGATATGCGGGTCATCCACCTGGCAGGTTCACGGCGGGCGTCGGGTCAGCTGGTCGCAAAGGTCAAGGGCTGAAACAGAGCGGCCCCGCTCTCGCGGGGCCGCTCTGTTCTACTCATGCCAGGCGTGGCCTGGCACTACTTCACTTACGCGCCGTGTGCCGCCAGCTGGCCCAGACGCTGCACCGCGACCGAGACGGTCGGGTAGTCCAGGGTCTTCTGCTCTGCCAGTTCGGCCAGCATCGCCAGGGTGAAGCGCAGGCTGTTGTCGTCACGGCCCATCCAGGCTGCGACCTTGGCCTCCGCGCTGCCGCCCTTGGTGCCGAGCACCTGGCCGGCCAGGTTGCGGTGATTGGCCGCCAGTTCGTCACGCAACACGCCACGTGCCACGGCATGCCAACGGCCGTTGACCTCCAGCGCGTCGACCTGCTCGAACAGCCACGGCAGCTGCAGGGCATCGCCCAGGCGGAAGTGGACCTTGGACACGTCCACCGGCTTCAGCTTGCGGGTGCGGGCCAGTTCGATGATGTCGAATGCCGGCTCCAGGAAGTGCAGTTCGGCCAGCTGCTGCGCCAGCGCGGACGGCAGGCCCTTTTCCTTCCACTCCGCCACCAGGGCTTCGTAGGTCGGACGCTGCGAATCCGGCAGCACGCCCGAAGCAACGCGGATGTCGTTGAACGGGCCCTGGTAGCGGTTGACCGCTTCGGTGATGCCCGGCATCGCGCCCGGGCGCGACAGCAGCCAGCGCACGAACGAACGCTGCAGCTTCCAGATCACTTCCAGTGCGTCGATCTGCACCGACTCCGGCACCTTGCCGTCGAGGGCATCGATCTGCGCCCACAGCGCGCGTGCATCCAGCGTTTCGCGGCTGATGGTGTAGGCCTTGGCGACCTCGGCGATGGAGCGGCCGGTGTCTTCCTGCATGCGCATCAGGAAGGTGGCGCCCATGCGGTTGATGGTCTGGTTGGTCACGGCCGTGGCGATGATTTCGCGCTTCAGGCGGTGACGCTCCATCGCGTCGGCGTACTTCTTCTGCAGCGGGGTCGGGAAGTAACGCTGCAGTTCCTTGGACAGGTACGGATCTTCCGGGATGTCCGAATCCAGCAGCTGAGCGAACGCCACCAGCTTGGAGTAGGACAGCAGCACCGACAGCTCCGGACGGGTCAGGCCCTGGCCGCGTGCCTTGCGCTGCGACAGCTCGGCGTCGGACGGCAGGAACTCGATCTGGCGATCCAGCAGGCCCTGCTGTTCCAGGGTACGGATGAAGTGCTGCTTGGAACCCAGGCGCTTGACCGCCATCCGCTCCATCAGGCTCAGCGCCTGGTTCTGGCGGTAGTTGTCGTTCAGCACCAGCTCGGCGACTTCATCGGTCATCGAGGCCAGCAGCTTGTTGCGCTGCTCGACGGTCAGCTTCTTGGCCCGCACCACATCGTTGAGCAGGATCTTGATGTTGACTTCGTGGTCGGAGGTGTCCACGCCGGCCGAGTTGTCGATGAAGTCGGTGTTGAGCAGCACGCCGGCCTGGGCGGCTTCGATGCGGCCCAGCTGGGTCATGCCAAGGTTGCCGCCCTCGCCCACCACCTTGCAGCGCAGCTCGCCACCGTTCACGCGCAGCGCGTTGTTGGCGCGGTCGCCGACATCGCTGTGCTGCTCGCTGGCGGCCTTGACGTAGGTACCGATGCCGCCGTTCCACAGCAGGTCGACCGGCGCCTTCAGGATCGCGCTCATCAGATCGTTCGGCGACAGCGCCTTGACGTTTTCGTCCAGGCCCAGCGCTTCGCGCACCTGCGGGGTGATCTCGATCGACTTCAGGCTGCGCGGATAGACGCCGCCGCCCTTGCTGATCAGCTTGGCGTCGTAGTCCGCCCAGCTCGAACGCGGCACGGTGAACAGGCGCTCACGTTCGACGAACGTGGTGGCCGCATCCGGGTTCGGGTCCAGGAAGATGTGGCGGTGATCGAAGGCAGCGACCAGGCGGATGTGGCGCGACAACAGCATGCCGTTGCCGAACACGTCGCCGGACATGTCGCCGACACCGACCGCGGTGAAGTCCTGGGTCTGGCTGTCACGGCCCAGCGCACGGAAGTGGCGCTTGACCGACTCCCACGCACCGCGTGCGGTGATGCCCATGCCCTTGTGGTCGTAGCCGACCGAACCGCCGGAAGCGAACGCATCGCCCATCCAGAAGCCGTGCGCGATGGCCAGGCCGTTGGCGATGTCGGAGAAGGTCGCGGTGCCCTTGTCGGCCGCCACCACCAGGTACGGATCGTCCATGTCGTGGCGCACGACATCCACCGGCGGCACGATCTTGTTGTTGACGATGTTGTCGGTGATGTCCAGCAGGCCCTGGATGAACAGCTTGTAGCAGGCCACGCCGTTGGCGAACACCGCATCACGGTCGCCGTTCACCGGCGGGGTCTTGGCGAAGAAGCCGCCCTTGGCGCCGACCGGGACGATGACGGTGTTCTTGACCATCTGCGCCTTGACCAGGCCCAGCACCTCGGTGCGGAAGTCTTCGCGACGATCCGACCAGCGCAGGCCGCCACGGGCCACGGCGCCGAAGCGCAGGTGGGTACCTTCCACGCGCGGGCCGTAGACGAAGATTTCGCGGTACGGACGCGGCTTCGGCAGGTCCGGCACCAGCGCCGAATCGAACTTGAAGCTGATGACATGGCCGTGCTGGCCGTTGGCATCGGTCTGGTAGTAGCTGGTGCGCAGGGTCGCGTCGATCACGCCCATGAACGAGCGCAGGATGCGGTCCTCGTCCAGGCTGGACACGCGGTCCATCAGCTTCAGCAGCGCATCGCGCGCGGCCTGCATCTGCGCATCGCGGTCACCCTTGCGGGCGTCGACCACGGTCTTGAGCACCTTCAGGGTGGCCTCGTCGCCGGCAGCCAGCACATCGAGGTGGGCCTTCAGCTGGGCCTGGCCAGCGGCGATGTCTTCCTTGCTTTCATGACCGGTGGCCGGATCGAAGCGCGCTTCGAACAGTTCGACCAGAAGGCGGGCCAGCAGCGGGTAGCGCGCGAAGGTGCCTTCCACGTAGGCCTGCGAGAACGGCACGCCGGTCTGCAGCAGGTACTTGCAGTAGCCACGCAGCATCGCGACCTGGCGCCAGTGCAGGCCAGCGGCCAGCACCAGGCGGTTGAAGCCGTCGTTCTCGGCATCGCCGTGCCAGACGCGGGCGAAGGTCTCGCCGAAGGCTTCATCGACGCTGGCGGCATCGATCGCACCGGCGGTCGATTCGACCTCGAAGTCCTGCACATACACCGGCGCGTTGTCGACCGACAGGCGGTACGGACGCTCGGCGATCACCCGCAGGCCCATGTTTTCCATCATCGGCAGCGCGTCCGACAGCGGAATGTCGTCGAGCTGGCGATACAGCTTCAGGCGCAGGCCATCGCCGCTTTCGCGCGGCACGGCCTGCAGGCTGAGGCGCAGGTCGTCCGGGCCGGTCAGGGCGTCGAGCTGGCTGACATCGTTGGCGGCAACCGCGGTGCTGTTGTCTTCGATGTAGCCGGCCGGCAGCGCCTTGCCGATGCGGGCGGCGATGCGCAGGCCTTCGGTCTCGCCGTGGCGGCTCACCAGCGCTTCGCGCAGGTCGTCCTGCCAGTTGCGCAGCACCTGGGCCAGCTTCTGCTCCAGTTCGGCGGTATCGACGTCGAGCATTTCACCCGGCTTCGGGCGCACGATCAGGTGCACCTGCGCCAGCGGCGATTCGCCCAGCACCACCGAGCTGTCGACGAACTCGCCGTGCAGCGCGTCCTTCAGCATCGCTTCGATGCGCAGGCGCACGTCGGTGTTGAAGCGCTCGCGCGGCAGGTAGACCAGCGCGGAGATGAAACGGCTGTATTTGTCGCGCCGCAGGAACAGGCGGCTGCGCACGCGTTCCTGCAGGCCCAGCACGCCCATCGCGGTGCGGAACAGTTCGTCCTCGCTGGACTGGAACAGTTCTTCGCGCGGCAGGGTTTCCAGGATATGGCGCAGGGCCTTGCCACTGTGGCTGGCCGGGGCCAGCCCGGACTGCTTCATCACGTGCTCGTGGCGCTGGCGCACCAGCGGGATTTCCCACGGGCGGCGGTTGTAGGCGCTGGAGGTGAACAGGCCGAGGAAACGCTGCTCGCCGATGATCTTGCCCTTGGCGTCGAACTCCAGCACGCCGATGTAGTCCATGTAGCCGGCGCGGTGCACGCGCGAACGGGCATTGGTCTTGGTCAGGATCAGCGCATCCTTCAAACCGGACGTGGTGTTCAGGCCCTGCGCGGCCAGCGTCTTGACCGGACGGGCGGCGGACTTGTCCTTGCCGCGCATCAGGCCCAGGCCGGTGTCGTTCAGCGGCGCCAGCACCTCTTCCTTGCCCTGCTTCTCGACGCGGTACTCGCGGTAGCCGAAGAAGGTGAAGTGGTTGTCGGCGGCCCAGCGCAGGAATTCCTGTGCTTCCTTGCGCGAGGCATCGTCGACCGGCAGCTGGCGCTTGCCCAGGTCGTCGGCCAGTGCCAGCGCCTTGTCCTTCATCGGCTGCCAGTCGCGCACGATCGCGCGCACTTCGTCCAGCGCCTTGTTGATGGCCTGTTCGATGGCGGCCATGGCTTCGGCCGGCTGGCGGTCGATCTCCAGCAGCATCACCGACTCGGCATCACCCTCGCCGACCTTGACCAGCTTGCCGGCCTTGTCGCGGGTGAAACGCAGCACCGGGTGGCCCAGCACGTGGACGCCCACGCCCTGTTCGGCCAGCGACATGGTGACGGTATCGACGAGGAACGGCATGTCGTCGTTGACGATCTGCAGCACGGTGTGCGGCGATTCCCAACCATTGGCCTTCGCGGTCGGATTGAACACGCGGACGTTGGCCTTGCCGGCCTTGCGGGCACGGGCGAATTCCAGCGTCTCAGCCGCGAGAGCGGCCCACTCTTCAGCGCTGTGGTGCGGGAACTCGTCCGACTCCATGCGCTTGTAGAAGTCAGTGGCGAAGGCCACTGCTTCGGCCTGTGCGGCCGCGGGGTAGCGCTTGCGCAATGCCGTGTACACCGGCTCCAGGGAGAAACCAGCGGTCACTGCGACCTCCGACTCTGCTGGTTTGGTCTTGTTTTTCACGGTCTTGGCTGCGGTTTTTTGCGGTTTCATGGCAGAGCGATGCGCTTGCTCAGTTGGGAAAATGAAATTGTAGCCCTACCGCACGAAAAGGCCTTGCTGCAGGACGGAATAAGCAGATTCGGGTTTGCTGCGGTTTAGACGCCTATTCAGTTCGCACCGGTACGGTGCTGGCACCTGTTTCAGCACTGCCGACAGGATCGGCAAAACGTGTTACCGGAAGACACACGCGGCGACGCCGATGCGATTCCACAATCCTGAACTGGACGGTATAGTCCACCGCGTGAACCCGGCTTACCTACCCGTTGCCCTCGATGCACGCGATGAGCGTGTGTTCGACGCCGTACGCGAACTGCTGGCCCAGCAGGGCATGCAGATGAGCATGGAGGCGGTGGCCCAGCACGCCGGCTGCTCCAAGCAGACCCTGTACTCGCGCTATGGCAGCAAGCAGGATCTGTTGCGCCGGGTGATGCAGCGCCATGTCGGCCACGCCACTGGCGCCATGGTCCGTGCACTCCGCACTGACGACCTGCGTGCCAGCCTGCTCCAGTTCGCCACCGACTTCCTGGAGCATTTCAACCAACCGCACGTAGGACAGGCCTGCCGGCTGATCGCTGCCGACGCGGCCCAGTTTCCCGAAGAGGCGCGTACGCTGTACCGGCATGGCGCCGGCGCGCTGACGCTTCATCTTGCTGAATGGATTGAAACCGTTTGCATGCGTGGCCAGCTCCGGCATGACGACCCGCACTTCATGGCCGAACTGCTGCTGAGCATGATCGCCGGTCAGGATTTCGACAAACAGCGCTTCCATACCCCCCATCGTGATGACGCGCTGCTGCGTCGGCGCTGGGCAGAGTTCTCCGTCGACAGCTTCCTGCGCGCATTCGCGCCACAGCCGTTGCCGGCCCCTCCTACAAACCAACCCCGGAGTTCCTCCTGATGACCGCCCCACTCCGCACCCTTGCCTTGACGTGCGCCGTTGCTGTCGCGCTGGCTGCCTGCAAGAAGCCGGAACAGCAGATGCCCCCGCCGCCGGAGGTGGGCGTGATCGACGCCAAGCCGCAGACCCTGCCGCTGCAGCGCGAGCTGGTCGGCCGCCTGTCGCCGTTCCGCAGCGCCGACGTCCGCGCGCGCGTGCCGGGCGTGCTGCTCAAGCGCGTCTACCAGGAAGGCTCGCAGGTGAAGCAGGGCCAGACCCTGTTCCTGATCGACCCGGCGCCGCTGCGCGCCTCGCTCAACGCCTCCGAAGCACAGCTGGCCTCGGCCCGCGCCACCTACGCCAATGCCAAGGTGGCCGCTGATCGCGCCCGCTCCCTGGCGCCGCAGCAGTTCGTCTCCAAGTCCGACCTGGACAACGCCGAATCGGCCGAACGTACCGCGCTGGCTGCGGTCAAGCAGGCCGAAGCGGCAGTGACCTCCTCGCGGATCAACCTGGGCTACGCCGAGGTGACTGCGCCGATCAGTGGCGTGGCCAACAAGCAGCAGGTCACCGAGGGCGCGCTGGTCGGCCAGGGCGATGTGACCCTGCTGACCACCGTCGACCAGCTCGACCCGCTGTATGTGAACTTCTCGCTCAGCGTGGATGAGCTGACCCAGCTGCGTGCGCAGCAGGCCAAGGGCGCGCTGGCGCTGTCCGGCGACGGCAAGGCCACGGTGGCCGTGAAGCTGGCCGATGGCAGCACCTACAGCGAGCCGGGCACGCTGGACTTCTCTTCGACCACGGTCGATCCGGCCACCGGCGCGGTGTCGCTGCGTGCGCTGCTGCCGAACCCGCAGCAGATCCTGCTGCCCGGTGCCTTCGTCAGCTTCCAGGCCAACCTGGGCGAGCGCAACAACGCCTTCCTGGTGCCGCAGCAGGCCCTGCTGCGAGACACCACCGGCGGCTACGTGATGGTGGTCGGCGCCGACGGCAAGGTCGTGCGCAAGAATGTGAAGACCGATGGCGCACAGAACGGCAACTGGCTGGTCAGCGACGGCCTGGCCGCCGGTGACAAGGTGATCGTGGCCGGCGTGCAGAAGGTCAAGGAAGGTGCACCGGCGGTGGCCAAGCCGTGGACCCCGGGGCAGGACGCCAACGGCAAGCCTGCCGCGGGCGGCGCCGCTCCTGCGGGCGCGGCACCGGCCGCAGGCAAGGCACCGGCCGACGCAGCCAAGCCCGAGCAGGCCGATGCGGCCAAGCCCGCCGCCACCGATTCGAACAAGCAGTAACGGGAACCTTCCGTCATGCCTAAATTTTTCATCGAACATCCAGTCTTCGCCTGGGTGGTTGCGATCCTGATCTCGCTCAGCGGCGTGATCGCGATCCTCAACCTGGGCGTGGAGTCCTATCCCAACATCGCCCCGCCACAGGTGACCGTCTCGGCCACTTACCCGGGCGCCAGTGCGGACACCACTGAAAAATCGGTCACCCAGGTGATCGAGCAGCAGCTGACCGGTATCGATCACCTGCTGTATTTCAGTTCCTCGTCCGCCTCCAACGGCCGTGCGCAGATCACGCTGACCTTCGAGACCGGTACCGATCCGGACATCGCCCAGGTGCAGGTGCAGAACAAGGTCTCGCTGGCCACGCCCCGACTGCCATCGGAAGTGACCCAGCAGGGCGTGGTGGTGGCCAAGGCCAACGCCGGCTTCCTGATGGTGATCGCGCTGCAGTCCGATACGCCGGCCATCAACCGTGATGCCCTGAACGACATCGTCGGTTCGCGCGTGCTCGACCAGGTCTCGCGTATCCCCGGCGTCGGCAGCACCCAGCAGTTCGGTTCCGAGTACGCCATGAACATCTGGCTGAACCCGGAAAAGATGCAGGGCTACGGCCTGTCGGCCAGCCAGGTGCTGGCAGCGGTGCGTGCGCAGAACGTGCAGTTCGCTGCCGGTGCGCTGGGTTCGGACCCGTCGCCGGAAGGCCAGCACTTCACCGCCACGGTCTCGGCCGAAGGCCGCTTCAGCTCGCCGCAGGAGTTCGAGAACATCATCCTGCGCGCCAATGCTGATGGCTCGCGCGTGCTGCTGAAGGACATCGCCCGCGTTGCCTTCGGTGCCAACAACTACGGCTTCGATACCCAGTACAACGGCAAGCCGACCGGTGCCTTCGCCATCCAGCTGCTGCCGGGCGCCAACGCCCTGAACGTGGCCGATGCGGTGCGCGCCAAGATGGACGAACTGCAGCCCAGCTTCCCGGCCGGCGTCACCTGGTTCTCGCCGTACGACAGCACCACCTTCGTCAAGATCTCGATCCAGGAAGTGGTCAAGACCCTGTTCGAGGCGGTGTTCCTCGTGTTCCTGGTGATGCTGATCTTCCTGCAGAACTTCCGCGCCACCCTGATCCCGACCCTGGTCATTCCGGTTGCCCTGCTCGGTACCTTCCTGGGCATGTGGATGATCGGCTTCACGATCAACCAGCTGACCCTGTTCGCGATGGTGCTGGCGATCGGCATCGTGGTCGATGACGCGATCGTAGTGATCGAGAACGTCGAACGCATCATGACCGAGGAAGGCCTGGCGCCGAAGCCGGCCACGCAGAAGGCGATGACCCAGATCACCGGCGCGGTGGTGGCGATCACCGTCGTGCTGGCCGCGGTGTTCATTCCGTCCGCCCTGCAGGGCGGCGCGGCCGGTGAGATCTACAAGCAGTTCGCGCTGACCATCGCCATTTCGATGGCATTCTCGGCGTTCCTGGCGCTGGGCTTCACCCCGGCGCTGTGCGCGACCTTCCTGAAGCCGACGCACAACGACAACCCGAACATCGTCTACCGCACCTTCAACAAGTACTACGACAAGATCAGCCACACCTATGTGGGCCACATCACCTCGGCGGTGCGCCATGCGCCGCGTTGGATGATCCTGTTCGTGGTGCTGACCGCACTGTGCGGCTTCCTGTTCACCCGCATGCCGGGCAGCTTCCTGCCGGAAGAAGACCAGGGCTATGCGCTGGCGATCGTGCAGCTGCCGCCGGGCTCGACCAAGGGCCAGACCAACGAAGTGTTCGCGCAGATGCGTGGCATCCTGGAAAAGCAGGATGGTTATGAAGGCATGCTGCAGGTCGCCGGTTTCAGCTTCGTCGGTTCCGGCGAGAACGTGGGCATGGGCTTCATCCGCCTGAAGCCGTGGGAGGAACGCAAGTTCACCGCGCCGGAGTTCATCCAGAACATGAACGGCGCGTTCTACGGCATCAAGGAAGCGCAGATCTTCGTGGTCAACCTGCCCACCGTGCAGGGCCTTGGCCAGTTCGGTGGTTTCGACATGTGGCTGCAGGACCGTAGCGGCGCCGGTTACGAGCAGCTGACCCAGGCCCGCAACATCCTGCTCGGCCAGGCCGCGCAGAAGCCGGACCACCTGGTCGGCGTACGCCCGAACGGCCTGGAAAACGCACCGCAGCTCCAGCTGCACGTGGACCGCGTGCAGGCGCAGTCGATGGGCATGTCGGTGTCGGACGTGTACAGCACCATCCAGCTGATGCTGGCCCCGGTGTACGTCAACGACTTCTTCTACGAAGGCCGCATCAAGCGCGTGACCATGCAGGCCGATGGTCCCTACCGCACCGGCCAGGAGTCGCTGAAGAGCTTCTACAGCCCGTCCAGCCTGACCACCAATGCCGACGGCACCAACGCGATGATCCCGCTCAACACGGTGGTCAAGTCCGAATGGGTGTCGGCGCCGCCGTCGCTGAGCCGTTACAACGGCTACTCGGCGATCAACATCGTCGGTTCGCAGGCGCCGGGCACCAGCTCGGGTGAAGCGATGCAGACCATGGAAGGCATCGTCAACGACGACCTGCCGGCCGGCTTCGGCTACGACTGGTCCGGCATGTCCTACCAGGAAATCCTGGCCGGCAACGCCGCGACCCTGCTGCTGGTGCTGTCCATCGTGGTGGTGTTCCTGTGCCTGGCCGCGCTGTATGAAAGCTGGTCGATCCCGGTGGCTGTGCTGCTGGTGGTGCCGCTGGGCGTGCTGGGTGCACTGGGCCTGTCGATGCTGCGTGGCCTGCCCAACGATCTGTTCTTCAAGATCGGCCTGATCACCGTGATCGGCCTGGCGGCGAAGAACGCGATCCTGATCGTGGAGTTCGCGGTGGAGCAGCGTGCAGCCGGCAAGAACCTGCGCGATGCCACGATCGAGGCGGCCCGCCTGCGTTTCCGCCCGATCCTGATGACCTCGTTTGCGTTCATCATGGGCGTGATCCCGATGGCGATCTCCACCGGCGCCGGCGCCAACTCCCGCCACGCCATCGGTACCGGCGTGATCGGCGGCATGCTGTTCGCCACCCTGCTCGGCCTGCTGATGATCCCGGTGTTCTTCGTGGTCGTGCGCCGCATGCTGGGCGACAAGCTGGATGAACCGTCGAAGGAGTTCATGGAACGCCAGCGGGACGCGGATGCTGCACACCGTCCGGATCGTTGATCTGGTCGTGAGCTGAAACGAGAAAGGCCCCGGAGCGATCCGGGGCCTTTTTTCTTGCCGCTTTTGAATCCATGCCAACCAAGGTTGGCATCTACCAGAGCAAGGACATGCCCGAAGGTTGGCATCCACCAGAGCAACGGCATGCCCGGTAGCCGCCAACCTCGGTTGGCGCTCTCCAGGGCAACGTCTCAGCGCAGCAGCGCAACCACTATGCACACTGCCACCAGAACCAGCGCGGCCCACTGCATCGGCACGAAGAAGAAATGATGGGGCACGACTTCACCCTTCTGCCGGGGTGCACGGTTGAGCCACAGGCCCAGCAGCACGTTCACCGCCGCGCCAATTCCGGCACCCAGCAACACCTGCGAGAGCGGGATGTTGCCCCTGGGGCCTGCGTGCGGGAAGAAATACGCCAGCAGCAGGATCGCTGCGATCGGCGTGACCAGTGTCAGGATTCCCCAACCACGATAGATCATCTGTGCAGACCGTATGGAAACGGCCTGCATTGGAACAGATCCGGCATCGTTCGGCCAAGAGCACGGCGCATCCACGCGTGGCGCGGATCTACTGGCCGCGCCACCGTTGCAGTGGCGCGGCCCTTGCCACTCAGCGCAGCCCGGTCTCGTTGCGGGCGATCACCAGGCGCTGGATTTCCGAGGTGCCTTCATAGATCTCGGTGATCTTGGCATCACGGAAGTAGCGCTCCAGCGGCATTTCCTTTGAATAGCCCATGCCACCATGGATCTGCACCGCCTGGTGGGTGATCCACATCGCGGCTTCAGAAGCGGTCAGCTTGGCCACCGCCGCTTCGGTGCTGAAGCGCTTGCCCTGGCCTTTCACCCACGCCGCGCGCAGGGTCAGCAGCAACGCCGCATCCAGCTTGCACTTCATGTCGGCAATCTTGGCCTGGGTCATCTGGAAGGTACCGATGGCCGCACCGAACGCCTTGCGCTCCTTCACGTACTCCAGGGTCGCTTCATAGGCGGCACGGGCGATGCCGATGGCCTGCGAGGCGATGCCGATACGGCCAGCATCAAGCACGCTCATGGCGATCTTGAAGCCCTCGCCTTCCTGGCCCAGCACATCCTCAGGCTGCGCTACGTAGTCGTTGAACTCGATCTCGCAGGTGGCCGAGGCACGGATGCCCAGCTTCGGCTCGGTCTTGCCGCGACCGAAACCCGCCTTGTCGGTATCGATGATGAAGGCGGTGATGCCGCGCGCGCCCTTGTCCGGCTCACTCATCGCGAACAGCACGATGTACTTGGCCACCGGGCCGGAGGTGATCCAGCTCTTCTTGCCGTTGATCACAAAGGTGCCATCGGCCTGCTTCACCGCGCGGCAGCGCATGGCGGTAGCGTCCGAACCCGACTGCGGCTCGGTCAGCGCGAACGCGCCAATGGCCTCGCCCTCGGCGATCGCACGCACGTAGGTCTGCTTCTGCGCTTCGGTACCGTGGGTGAGGATGCCGTTGCAGAACAGCGAATTGTTGACCGACATGATGGTCGAATGGGCTGCGTCGGCGGCGGCGACCTCCACCATCGCCAGCACGTACGCAACCGGGTCCATGCCCGCACCACCGTATTCGGTGGGCACTTCGATACCCATCAGGCCGTTCTCGCCCAGCAGGCGGATGTTGTCCAGCGGGAACTCGCCGGTACGGTCATGGTGCTCTGCGCTGGGGGCGATCTTTTCCTGCGCGATGCGCCGCGCCACGTCCTGCAACATCAACTGCTCTTCAGTAAAGCTGAAATCCACAACACCCTCCCGGGTACATGATGTTATGGGCCGCGCACGGCGTGCCCAGGTGCACCGATTGTACCGGGGCCCGGCAGCTTCCGTACGCCAGCGACTTGACCGCGGCAGGCCTTCTCAGCGAATATATCTCTATATCGCGATAGGTAGATATTTATGGATCTTGAAGACTGGTCGACCCGCCTGAAGGTGTTCGCCGATGCCACCCGCGTGCGCCTGCTGGCGCTGCTGGAGCAGGAGGAACTGACCGTGGCCGAACTGTCGGCGATCACCCGGCTGGCCCAGCCGCGCGTGTCCACCCATCTGGCGCGACTGAAGGAAGCCGGCCTGGTTCGCGACCGCCGCGCCGGCGTGTCGGCCTATTACCGCTTCGACGAGGCCCAGCTGGACCCGGCGCAGCGTGCATTGTGGCATGCCTTGAGCAACGGAAGCGACGACCCCCTGCTGCGCCAGGATGCCGAGCGCGTGGCCGCGGTTCTGGCCCACCGTGCTTCCGACCAGAACTGGGCCGACAGCGTGGCCGGCGACATGGAACGCCACTACTCTCCCGGACGGACCTGGGAGGCACTGGCGCGTACCGCGCTGCCGCTGCTGGAAACCGGCGACGTGCTGGACATCGCCTCCGGCGACGGCGTGCTGGCCGAACTGGTGGCCCCGCATGCCAAGCGCTACATCTGCATCGACACCAGCGCGCGAGTGGTCGCCGCGGCCAGCGAGCGGCTGCGTCGCCTGCCCAACGTCGAAGTCCGCGAAGGTGACATGCATGCCCTGCCGTTCAAGGACGGCAGCTTCGACCTGGTGGTGCTGATGCACGCGCTGACCTATGCCAGCAAGCCGGCGCAGGCCGTGACCGAAGCCGCGCGCGTGCTGCGCCCGGGAGGCCGCCTCCTACTGTGCAGCCTGGCCCGTCATGAGCACAAGGCGGCGGTGGAGGCCTATGGCCACGTCAACCTTGGCTTCAGCGACAAGGAACTGCGCAGGTTCGTCGACAAGGCCGGCCTGCAGGTCTCGAGCCTGGAAACGGTCACCCGCGAAAAGCGCCCGCCGCACTTCGAAGTGATTTCGCTGATCGCCAACAAGCCCTGAGCCGGAAACCGCCATGTCTGCCCTGCCCTGGTTGCATCCTGATCGTGCCAACGCCCTGCTCGACGCCCTGCGCGAGCGGATCCTGATCATCGACGGTGCGATGGGTACGATGATCCAGCGCCACGGCCTGCAGGAAGACGACTACCGCGGCGAGCGCTTCGCCGGTGGCTACGACCACGCGCACGGCCCGGGCTGTGACCATGCGGCGCCGGAAGGGCATGACCTGAAGGGCAACAACGATCTGCTGCTGCTGACCCGGCCGCAGATCGTCGCCGACATCCACACCGCCTACCTGGAAGCGGGCGCGGATCTGGTCGAGACCAACACCTTCAACGCCACTTCGGTCAGCCAGGCCGACTACCACCTCGAACACCTGGTGTACGAGTTGAACAAGGCCGGTGCCGCTGTCGCGCGAACCTGCTGTGATGCAGTGGCTGCGGCCACGCCGGGCAAGCCGCGCTTCGTGATCGGGGTGATCGGGCCGACCAGCCGCACCGCCTCGATCAGCCCCGATGTCAACGATCCGGGCTTCCGCAATACCAGCTTCGACGAGCTGCGCGACACCTACCGCGAAGCCATCGACGGCCTCATCGATGGCGGCGCCGACACCATCATGGTCGAGACCATCTTCGACACGCTCAACGCCAAGGCTGCACTGTATGCGCTGGAGGAAGCGTTCGATGCGCGCGGCGCGCGCTTGCCGGTGATGATCTCCGGCACCATCACCGACGCGTCCGGACGTACCCTGTCCGGGCAGACAGCAGAAGCCTTCCATGCCTCACTCGCCCATGCACGGCCGTTGTCGATCGGACTGAACTGCGCGCTGGGCGCCGATGCGATGCGCCCGCACGTGGAAACCCTTGCACAGGTCGCCGACTGTTACGTCAGCGCACACCCCAATGCCGGCCTGCCCAATGCCTTCGGCGAGTACGACGAAACGCCGGAGGACATGGCCAGCACCCTGCGGGGCTTCGCCGCAGATGGACTGTTGAACCTGGTTGGCGGCTGCTGCGGCTCCACCCCCGACCATATCCGCGCGATTGCCAATGCCGTGGCCGGGCTGTCGCCGCGCGCGCTGCCCGGCACCCGGGAGCAGGCCGCATGAACGTCGCCGCCACCGTCCCGCACTTCCCGCCCTACTGCTGTTGAGCCGACGCCTGCCATGACGCCTGTCCGCCCTACCCGCCTGTCCGGCCTGGAACCCCTGGTCATCACCCCGGACCTGCTTTTCATCAACGTCGGCGAACGCACCAACGTCACCGGCAGCGCGCAGTTCCGCAAGCTGATCAAGGAAGGCCGCTACGAGGAGGCGGTGGACGTGGCCCGCCAGCAGGTGGCCAGCGGCGCGCAGATCCTCGACGTCAACATGGACGAGGGCCTGATCGATTCAGAGGCAGCGATGACCCGCTACCTCAACCTGATCATGTCCGAGCCGGACATCGCCCGCATTCCAGTGATGGTCGACTCGTCCAAGTGGAGCGTGATCGAGGCCGGCCTGAAATGCCTGCAGGGCAAGAGCGTGGTCAACTCGATATCGCTGAAGGAAGGCGAGGCGCTGTTCCGCGAGCATGCGCGCAAGGTGCTGCGCTATGGCGCCGCTGCGGTGGTGATGGCCTTCGATGAAAGTGGCCAGGCCGATACCTGCGCGCGCAAGGTCGAGATCTGCACCCGCGCCTATCGCATCCTGGTCGACGAGATCGGCTTCGCGCCGCAGGACATCATCTTCGATCCGAACATCTTCGCCGTCGCCACCGGCATCGAAGAGCACGACAACTATGCGGTGGACTTCATCGAAGCCACCCGCATCATCAAGCAGACGCTGCCGCACTGCCACGTGTCCGGCGGCGTCTCCAACGTATCCTTCTCGTTCCGCGGCAACGAGACCGTGCGCCAGGCCATCCATTCGGTGTTCCTGTACCACGCGATCGCCGCCGGCATGGACATGGGCATCGTCAACGCCGGTGCCATGCCGATCTACGATGAGCTGGAGCCGGAGCTGCGCGAGCGCGTGGAGGATGTGATCCTCAATCGCCGCAGCGACGCCACCGAGCGCCTGCTGGAGATCGCCGAGCGCTACAAGGGCAAGAAGGGCGCCGCGAAGACCGAGGACCTGGCCTGGCGCGAAAAGCCGGTGGCACAGCGACTGGCGCATGCCCTGGTACACGGCCTGGATGCCTTCGTCGAGGAAGACACCGAACTGGCCCGGCAGGCCTCCAGCCGCCCACTGGATGTGATCGAAGGCCCGCTGATGGACGGCATGAACATCGTCGGCGACCTGTTCGGCGCCGGCAAGATGTTCCTGCCACAGGTGGTGAAATCCGCGCGCGTGATGAAGAAGGCCGTGGCCTACCTGCTGCCTTACATCGAAGCGGAAAAGGCGCGCAGCGGTGACACCGCCAAGAGCAACGGCAAGATCATCATGGCTACGGTGAAGGGCGATGTGCATGACATCGGCAAGAACATCGTCGGCGTGGTCCTGGCCTGCAACAACTTCGACGTGGTCGACCTCGGCGTGATGGTGCCGGCGCAGAAGATCCTCGATGCCGCGCGCGAACACAACGCCGACCTGATCGGCCTGTCCGGCCTGATCACCCCATCACTGGAGGAGATGAGCCACGTGGCCCGCGAGATGCAGCGCCAGGGCTTCGACCTGCCGTTGCTGATCGGCGGTGCCACCACCTCGCGCGCGCATACCGCCCTGAAGATCGACCCGCATTACCACGCACCGACGGTCTGGGTGAAGGATGCCTCGCGCGCGGTCGGCGTGGCCCAGTCGCTGATCTCGCGCGACCTGCGCGACGCCTTCGTTGCCGCCAACGAGGCCGACTATGCAGAGATCCGTGCGCGTCACCGCAACCGTGGTGATGCCAAGCGCCTGGTCTCGCTGGAGCACGCGCGTGAGCAGAAGTTCCAGGGCGGCTGGGACAGCTACACGCCGCCCGCACCGAAACAGCCGGGCCTGCACGTATTCGATGACTATCCGCTGGCCGAGCTGGTCGAGTACATCGACTGGACGCCGTTCTTCCAGGCCTGGGAACTGGCCGGCAAGTTCCCGGCCATCCTCACCGACGAGATCGTCGGCACCCAGGCCAGCGATCTGTACAAGGACGCCCGCGCGATGCTCGACCGCATCGTGGGCGAGAAGTGGCTGACCGCCAAGGCGGTGTTCGGCCTGTGGCCGGCCAACAGCATCGGCGACGATGTGCGCGTGCAGCACCCGCAGGGCGAAACCACGCTGCGCTTTCTGCGCCAGCAGGTGGACAAGCCGGCCGAGCGCCCGGATTTCTGCCTGGCCGATTTCATTGCACCAGCCGACAGCGGAAAACAGGATTGGATCGGCGCGTTCGCAGTCACCGCCGGTATCGGCATCGACGCGCATGTCGCACGCTTCGAAGCCGAGCATGACGACTACAACGCGATCCTGCTGAAGGCCCTGGCCGACCGCTTCGCCGAAGCGCTGGCCGAGCGTCTGCACCAGCGCGTGCGCACCGAATTCTGGGGCTTCGACCAGGCCGAAAACCTGGACAACGAGGCCCTGATCGACGAGCAGTACCGTGGCATCCGCCCGGCCCCCGGCTACCCGGCCTGCCCCGAGCACAGCGAGAAACGCCGGTTGTTCGATCTGCTGCAGGCCGAAACCAACGCCAGCATGGAACTGACCGAGAGCTTCGCGATGCTGCCGACCGCCGCAGTGTCGGGCTACTACTTCAGCCATCCGCAAAGCCAGTACTTCGTGGTCGGACGCCTCAGCCGCGAGCAGGTCAGCGACTACGCCCGGCGCAAGGGCGTGGACCGCGCCCAGGCCGAACGCTGGCTGGCCTCCAACCTCGACTACGATCCCGAATGAGGCGGTAGCGGGGGGGGGGGGGGGGGGGGGGGGGGGCGGGGGGCCGGGGGGGGGGGGGGGGGGGGGGGGTCGGGGGGGGGGGGGGGGGGGGGGGGGGGGGGGCGGGGGGGGGGGGCGGGGGGGGGGGGGGGGGGCCGGCGCCCCCCCGCCGCCCGCGGGGCGCCGCGGGCCGGGGTGGTGCGCGGGGGGTGTCGGCGGGGCGGGCCCGTGCGGGGGCGTTGAGATTTAATAAAATACACTAC
>NZ_JASJSI010000061.1:0-25156 GCF_030237085.1 Stenotrophomonas maltophilia group sp. Smal32 | reverse complement strand
GCGTGGATGGCGGCGTGGTCGACGATATCGTCTGAAGTTCTGCAGGCGTGCGGGCCAACGGTCCGCACCCACCGACATGGGGTCTGGGTAGATCCACGCCATGCGTGGATCTACCCACCGCAGTCCCCGCCGCCCCCCCCCCCCCACGGGGGCCGGCGCGGCGGCGCGGGGGGGGGGGGGGGGGGGGCCGGGGGGGGGGGGGCGGGGGGGGGGGGGGGGGGGGGGGGGGCCGGGGCTCTACAGGGGAACGGAACCTGGCCGGGCGAGGCCCCGGTGCCAAAGAAGCGGGGCTACGTCCACGCCGGGTCGGCGGTGAAATCGATGGTCAGCCAGAACGTGCCGCCACGGGCATCCAGGCGTACCGCGATCTCGTCGCGCATCGCATCGACCGCGCCCACCGAACCCAACGGCGTCGTCGGGTCAGCCAGCACATGGATCTCGATGAACCGCATGCGCCCCATCTTCGCCACATGGCTGGTGAATCCGGCATAGCCGTGCTCGGCCACGAACGCCTGCATCACCTGCTGCACGCGCCGGTCCAGATCGTCCGGGGCCACCTGCAGCACCTCGCGCATGGCTTTCCAGGCGCTGCGCGCCGGCACCGGCAGCACCGCCAGGCTGATCAATGCCAGCACGATCGAATCAAGGTAAGGCACCCAGTGGTGCCACTCGCCGCCGTGCAACGCCAGTGCCAGTACGAAGGCCAGCACCACCGCCAGGCTCATCAGCCCACCCAACAGCCAGCCACGCACGTCCAGCCACAACAACGCCGAGCGCAGGCGCCGCGCACGCTGCGCGACGAACGCGGCCATCGCCAGGTTGCTGGCACTCAGCAATGCTGCCCACCACAGCGCAGGCCCGAACTTCACTTCGTGCCCGCCCGTGGTCAAACCGATCACCGCGTTGGCCAGCGCATAGACGCAGGCCAACGACAGGATCACCCCACCGAGTGCCTCGACCATCGGCTCCAGGTGCCAGTAGCCGTACTGGAAGCGCGGGCTCTGTTCCCGCGCCACCAGTCGCAGCACCGACAATGACACCAGGGTCAGGGCAACGTCGACCAGGCTGTACACGCCGTCGAACAGGATGGCCTGCGATCCCACCAGCAGGCCACCGCTGAAGCCGACCGCGCTGACCGCGATGGTGACCCCGATCGAGAACTTCAGGATGCGTTGCTCGCGCGCGGTATCCATCGTTCGCCAAAGGGCCGACCGTCGCCGGTCAGGCCTTCAGCACCTCCACCTTGTACGAGGTCACGTCGCCGTCCTGCTCGATGATCAGCCCGTGCACATCCGACTCGAAGCCCGGGAAGCGCGCGTTCTGCTCGCGGGCGATGCGCAGCGACTGGATGATCGGTTCGTCACTGTCGCCGAAACGCTCGCCCGGCATGATGGTGGGAATGCCCGGCGGGTACGGAACCAGCATGGTCGCCGCGACGCGGCCACTGAGCTGCTCGATGTCGACCCGCTCGATCTCGCCCTTGACGAGGTGGTTGTAGGCATCGGCCGGGGTCATCACCGGCGTCGGCAGGTCCACGTACATCTCGCGCATCACCTTGGCCACCGAGAACTCCTGGTTGAACGCATGCAGCGCATCGCACAGGTCACGCAGGCCCCAACCAGCGTAGGCGTTCGGATAGTCGGCCGCCAGCGACGGCAGTGCCTGGCTGAGCGGCGCGTTGCGGTCGTACAGTTCCTTGAATGCCATCAGTTCGGTGACCAGCGTGCTCCACTTGCCCTTGGTGATACCCATCGAGAACAGGAACAGCACCGAGTACAGGTTGGTCTTCTCCACGGTGATGCCGCGGCCCCACAGGAACTTGCTCAGCACCGCCGCCGGAATGCCAAGCTTGCCCATGCTGCCGTCCATCGCCAGGCCCGGGGTCAGCAGGGTCACCTTGATAGGGTCGATCAGCACATAGTCGTCGACCAGGTTCTCGAAACCATGCCAGTGCGCATCCGGCTGCAGGTACCACTCCTCGCGCTTGGCCACCAGCGGTGCCGGCGTATCGCCCTTGTCCAGGCTGCGTTCGACCTTGGTGGGCTGCCACACGCTGAACCACCAGTCATCGCGGCCAAGGTCGTCACGCACATGCAGCATCGCGCGACGGAACGCGATCGCCTCGTCATGCATTTCCTGCACCAGCGAACGGCCGGCGTCGCCTTCCATCATCTTCGACGCCACATCACAGGCCGCGATCACCCCGTAATGCGGGCTGGTCGAGGTGTGCATCATGAACGACTCGTTGAAGCGCTCGGCATCCAGGTCGCGCTGCGCCGAATTGCGCACGTGGATCATCGACGCCTGCGAGAACGCGGCCAGCAGCTTGTGCGTGGAATGCGTGGTGAAGATGATCGCATCCTGCTCGCGCGGCTTGCCCTTGGCCATGCCGTAGTGGTTCTCGTAGAACGGATGGAACGCGGCATAGGCGTACCAGGCTTCATCGAAGTGCAGGAAGTCGACCGCGCTGCCGATCTCGTCGGCGATCTTCTCGGCGTTGTAGCACAGGCCGTCATAGGTCGAGTTGGTGACCACCGCGATGCGCGGCTTGGAGCCAGCCTGGTAGGCATTGCTGGCCAGCGGGTTGGCGGCGATGCGCTGCTGCAGCGATTCCGGCGTGAACTGGTCCAGGCTGATCGGGCCGATGATGCCGTGCGCGTTGCGGCTGGGGGTGAAGTACACCGGCACCGCGCCGGTCATGATCAGCGCGTGCAGCAGCGACTTGTGGCAGTTGCGGTCGACGAACACCACGTCGCCGCGGGCCACCGTGCCGTGCCAGACGATCTTGTTGGCGGTGGAGGTGCCGTTGGTGACGAAGAAGGTGTGGTCGGCACCGAAGTTGCGTGCCGCTTCGTTCTCGGCGTCCTTGATCGGGCCGGTGTGGTCGAGCAGCGAGCCCAGCTCCGGCACCGAGATCGACAGGTCGCTGCGCAGGGTGTTCTCACCGTAGAACTGGTGGAATGCACGACCGACCGGCGACTTGGTGAACGCCACGCCGCCGGCATGGCCCGGCGTGTGCCAGGAATAGTTCGACTCGGCCGCATGGTGGATCAGCGCCTTGAAGAACGGCGGCAGCAGGTTCTTCATGTAGTCTTCGGCCGCGCGCATCACCTGCCGCGAGATGAAGCTCTTGGTGTCTTCGAACAGGAAGATGAAGCCGTGGATGTACTTGAGCAGCTTGCTCGGCACCTTCTCGATGGTGCGGCGCTCGCCGTACAGGAACACCGGCAGGTTGGCGCGGCGCGCGCTCTGCTCGCGCAGGAACGCGGTCAGGCGCTGGAACTCGCCATCCACTTCCTCGCTGCCGTCGATCGAGATCAGCACCGCCGACGCCGCCACGTAGGTTCGGGCACCGGCACGGGCATCGTCCAGGTTCAGGCCACACAGCACGCGCTGGTCGTTGCTGCGCAGCTCTTCAACCAGGGCACGGATCAGGATGCCGCCGATGCGCGGCGACTCGTAGTCGTTGTCGATGACAATGACCGGATAGTCCAGGGACTTGAAGTACACGTTGATTCTCCTTGTCTAACTCAGGAACGCTGGGCGCCGGCACTGATCGCCGAAGCCTCGCGGGCGCGCTGCCGCTGCTGGCGGCGCTCCTCGCTGAAGAAGGGATAGAACACGGTGATGAACAGCACGAACAGGAACGCGTACTGCACGATGGTTCCCGACGAGCCGTAGATCGCCCACAGGCAGTACACGACGGTCAGGCTGGTCAGCGTCCAGAACGCGCCGGTATGGATGATCGTGTGCGAGCGTTCGACCACGAAGTAGCAGGCCACGCACGAGTAGATGTAGGGCAGCAGGGTCAGCACCACCGCCGCCGAGGTGATCACGTCGAACTGGGCAGACGCGGTTTCCGAAGTGGAGGTGACCAGCACCGCCAGGGTCATCAGCACGGCCACGATCAGCACGCCCTTGACCGGCACGTCGTCCTTGTTGGTCTTGCTGAAAATGCTCGGGAACAGGCCGTCATCGGAGGCGGCCTTGGCGCTCTGTGCGGTCAGCAGGATCCAGCCGCCGAGCGAGCCTGCCGCACCGATGAAGGCACACAGGCTGACCAGCGCACCGCCCCAACCGCCCACCGCCTTGGCCGCAGCCAGCGCAAACGGGGCATCGGAGGTCTGCAGCTCGCCATTGGGCACCATGCCCATGATCACCGAGGAACTGGCGATGTAGGCGATCGCGGCCAGGAACACGCCGGCCAGCGTGGCACGGGCCACGTTCTTTTCCGGGTTCTCGACCACGCCCGCAGTCACCGACGCCGATTCAACGCCGATGAACGCCCACAGGGTCAGTGCCGCAGCGCTGGAGATCGCGCCGAAGTTCGACTCGCCGGACACGTTGTAGGCGCCCTTGAAGATATCGGCATCGAAGAAGAACCAGCCGAAGATGGCGATGCCCAGGATCGGGACCAGCGCAAAGCTGGTGGTGACCGTCTGCACGCGGCTGACGAAGGCCGGGCCGATCACATTGGCGAAGCTCAGCGC
The DNA here is from genome assembly GCF_030237085.1 of Stenotrophomonas maltophilia group sp. Smal32. Taxonomy (NCBI): domain Bacteria; kingdom Pseudomonadati; phylum Pseudomonadota; class Gammaproteobacteria; order Lysobacterales; family Lysobacteraceae; genus Stenotrophomonas; species Stenotrophomonas maltophilia group sp. Smal32. Next base: position 20,666 of record NZ_JASJSI010000061.1, on the reverse strand, counting down.
CCACACCAGGATCAGCACCGCGATGCAGCGCACCAGCGGCTCGGACAGGATCGGGAAAAAGTAGCTGAAGTAGCCGACCGCCGCGATCGGGATGGCGACGTTGCCGATCCAGTTGGCGAACCAGTAGATGGTGTTGGTCTGGAAGCCCATGTACGGGCCGAACCAGTCACGCGCGTATGCGTACGGACCGCCCGCCTTCGGTGCCAGCTTGCCCAGCTTGGCGAACACGAAGGCCAGCAGCAGCGCGCCCGCGGTGGTGATCAGCCAGCCCCAGATCGAGGCGGTACCGATCTTGGCCAGGCTGGAGGGCAGCAGGAACACGCCTGAGCCCATCATGTTGCCGGCGACGAGGAAGGTGGCTCCGACCACCCCGATTTTCTTTGCTTCTGCCATGACAATCTCCTGTACTGGCATGAGCCCGGTGCGGCCGGGCGTGGGGACGGTTGCGCTGGCGTAACGCCGCTGGCGCTTACTTGATGAAGTTGTATTGCAGGCTGCCCTGCACCCGGACGGTGTCGCCGCGCGCGCCGCCCTGCTGTTCCAGGCGCCCGTACAGCAGCTCCATGCCCATGGTCCACGAGGGCGCCGGGCTCCAGATCAGGTTGAACACGCCGTAGCGGCTCTGCCGGAATGCGTCGGCGGCCAATGCGGGGTTACGCTCCAGGGTCAGCTGGCCGAAGATCAGGTTCGATCGCCACAGCCCGGACCAGTAATGGGTGTAGCCAACGAAGCCGCCGTGCAGGTCCAGCGCGTCGAGACGGCCATCGGCACCGACCACCGCGTCCAGCCCGGAGCCGGTCAGGTCGGCGGTGTAGCGGCTGAGACCGCGGCCACCGAGTGCACCGAACAGCAGCAGGTCGCGCTCGCCCACCGATGCCGAGCCGCTCAGCTGCAGGCCGCCTGCCATGCGCCGGTCGCGCTCGCCTTCGCCGTCATAGGCCAGGCTGCGCGCCACCGCGCCCAGCTGCAGGTGGCCCCAGTCGCGCTCCATGCGTGCGGTCACGGTTACGTCCGGCAGACGGTTCACCGCAGCCCGCTCATCACTGGCACCGGCCAGTTCGGTCTTCGGGTCTTCGGCCGCCACGGTCAGGGTGTTGCCCTTGCCCATCGCGAAGCTGTGGTGGATGCCGGCCACCAGCAGATAGCCCGCGCCGCCGGGCCCGGCGAAATCCAGCGTGTCGGGCAGGCTGTCCGGGTCCATGAAGCTGGAATAGCCATAACCGGCATAGGTATTGCCGAGCTGGCCATAGGCATGACGCAGGCGGAACTCGTAGCCGTCGCTGCTGCCGAAGAAGTCGTTCTCCAGGTAGAAGCGCAGGTTGCCGTGCGTGGTCGGGCGCCGCGCCTCGAAGCTGAAGCGGGTCTGCTTGGCGTGGATGTTGAAGTTGGAGACATCGCGGTGGCTGCCGCCCACCGGCATCGACGAGGGAATGAACTGGTCCTCGTCGCCAGCCGCGCGCGAATCGGCGATGGCATCCAGCTTGGCGTAGCCACCGATGCGGATCACGGTATCGGTGCCCGGGATCGCAAAGAACCCCTTCAGGTCTGGATCGGTCGGACCAGCGGCGCTGTCCGGTCGCGATGCCGCGGTGGACGGATCAGCGACCGAATCGCGCTGCGGCAGTACCGGTTGCGCCACACCCGGCACCTGGATGCGATGGATCACATCGGAAGGGGCAGCGGAGGCAATCGGCCCCGTTTCAGGCAAGGCTGTTGCCTGCGCAGGCACAGCATCGCGCTGCTCCAGCCGGTCCAGCCGTTGCTGCATGCCTTCCAGCGCCTGGCGCATTGCGGCGATCTCACGCCGCAATGCCTGCGCATCCCCCGCATCACCCTGTTGGGCGTACGCCGGCGTGATCGCCAGTGCCCCCAGACACGCCAGACTCAGTACTGCCAAACGCATTGCATCCTCCCCGGACGAACACTCGCATCACGGTTCCGGAGCGCACGCATGCGCCGCCCTGGCTTCGCGTTGCCGTTGCTGGAAATGCGGGTACTGCGTCGACGACATCGGCCAGCCTGCGCGCGGCAGGCAACAGGACGATGACACTGCCCTGCCTGCACCCATGTCGCTTCCATCAAGGCCGCGCTGCCAGAGAGGTGGCGACCGCAGCGGTCTGGGTAACAAGCAGGGAGTGAGAGTGTCGTGAATGGCTGTGCCGCACTGCCCGCATCAGGGCAGCCTTGGCGCGGCATCCATGGCGCGTTGACGCTGTATTCCATGCGTCAAAGGCTAATCCACCTGTCGTTTTTGGCCTTGATTGGAATCAAGGCGCGATGCTTGATCTCAGTCACGATTCAGACGTGACCTCGAACAGGTCATGCGCAAGCGGCTGTGTCCGCCTGGGGCACAGAACGCAACAGGCCCGCATGTCGCCATGCGGGCCTGTGGGCTACATCAACATGTCGGCACGGATCAACGCGGGCCGAGCACCGTCGTCAGGTCGTCGCCCTGCGGCAGTCCGGCGCGGCGCTGCACTTGGCCCTGTGAATCCTGGAACAGGATGCCTGGCGTGCCCTGGAAGCCCATCTCCAGCATCAGGACCTGGTTGGCATCAAGCTTGCCTGCGATCTCGCGGCTGATGTTCGGCAGCGCCTTGATGCCGCCACGGTCGAACTGGTGTTCGTTCTCCAGCAGCGCCGCGCTCGGATCACGCGCGGCGAGGATGGCGGCGGCCTTGGCCGGGCTGTCCTCGCGGATCACACCCACCATGATGTGACGCAGCTGCACCTTGCCGGCATCGACCCACGGCCGCGCTGCTTCCCAGAATTTGTGGCAGTAGGGGCAGTTGGCATCGCTGAAGGTATAGATCACGCGCGGCGCGTCGGCCTTGCCGTCACGCACCCATGCGCTGGCTTCGAGCTTGGTCCACATCTTGGCCGACATCGGTGTGGCGACCAGCTTTTCGACCGCTTCGGCAGCCACATCATTGCCTTCGGCATCGAACAGGCTGCCCACCAGCACGTGCTTGCCATCGGCAGTGACATAGGCCGCTGCAGGCTGTTGACCACCCACCACACCCGCAAAACCACGCAGGCCACCCGGCGCATCGAACTCGGCAACGACCTCGAAGCCGTGCTTTTCGATGCCCTTCAGCACTGCAGGACGGTCGCCTTTGGCGGCAGAGGCAGGGGCACTCGTCGCCGGTGCCTCGGCGGCCTTGCCCGGCGGCGTCTGTGCCTGGCTGCAGGCGGCCAATGCCAGCATGACCGGCAGCAACAGCACCGCCGGGGCGGTGCGCAGGGAAGTCGACAACATGGGAACTCCGTAGTGAGATGCCCGCGCAGGCTACCGCAGCCGGCGCAGTTTGTGTTCAAGACCGGCCGCGGTCAGCTCGCCCAGGTGCAATTCACGCAGGCGCCCATCGGCATCGAAGAAGAGTGTCGAAGGATAAGCCTGCACACCCAGCACTGTTGAAGCAGCCGCTTCATCATCCAGCAACACATTGCCCAGCATCAGTCGCTCACCGGCAAGAAAGACCTGGACTTCATCCAGGGTTTCGCCCTGATTGAGGAATACGAACTGCACGTTGCCATGTGCCTGCTGTGCCGCTGCGAGCACCGGCATCTCCCGTCGGCAGGGGCCGCACCATGTGGCCCACAGGTTCAGCACCACCGGCCTGCCCCGGAACTGCTGCAGATCAACCGTTCCGCCCTGCAGGTCCGCGAACTGCAGCGTCGGCAATGGCATCTGCCGCTCCTGCCAGGCCGACAGCAGCTGACCACCAGCGGCCCAGAGCAGCACACCCACCAGTGCGCTTGTCAGTACCGGTGCACGCAACTGACGCCACGGCCGCAGACGCCATGATCCCCACGCCAGCCCGGCCACCAGCACCACCGTCAGGTGATAGCCACCATCGGTGACCTGCAGAATACTCCAGGGTTCCGATCGATAGAGCGCAAAATTCAGCACCACAAAACTGATACGACCACACAGCAGGCCGATCAGCAGCATGTCCAGCACCATGCTTGCTGCCGACGGCAGCGGCATTCCTGCTACCCTGCGCGGCCAAAGACGGGCAACGATCATGGCCAGCAACGTGCACATGAGGATCAACACCACCGGCATCGGTACCGGTCCAACACTCGACATCAGCCCACCTGTTCAAGTTGCACTTGCCTGCATGGTCAAAGCGTCGCGCCCAGGTTGCAAGCGCTCGCCCGCCGCCTGTCATCAGGCCGCACTCCGCCCCAACTGCATGCCGGGGGGCGTCTGCAGGCCACGCAGGCTTCCGGCCACCGACGGCATCAACGGCCGCTCCCGCCGCTTGCAGTTGACGTGGCGACGATAGTTGGCCGGTGTCATGCCCACGATGCGGAGGAACAGACGCCGGAACGCGCTCTGATCAGCGTAGCCCACACCCCAGGCCACCTCTTCGATGCCTGCGCCCTGCTGCAGCAGGGTCTGCGCCTTGGCAATGCGCAGCCGTTGGCAGTACTCGATCGGCCGCAGACCGGTCGCCCGGAGGAAGCGCCGCTGCAAGGTTCGCGGTTCCAATCCGGAAACTTCGCAGATTGCGGCCAGCGTGGCTCCTCGTGCCGCAGTGGTATGCAGCCAGCGCTGGGCCTTCAGTACGTCGCGGTCACCGTGGGCGAAGTTGGCACTGAACCGCTCAAGATCCTGCTGGATCCCCGCGGGCACGACGATCCCGAGCTGTTGCGCGACCGCGCTCGCCACGCCTTGCCCGTGCAGCCGGTACAGCAGACGCAGGCCGAGGAACCGCCAGGCCTGCGATCCGCCGACCGTCAGCAGATCACCGTCGTCGACCAGCGCCCGCTCACTGGGGACCCAGCTCACCGCCTGCGCCTGCAACCCTGGATGTCGCCCCAGATCGGGGCCGCTGACCGTTCTTCCAGCCAGCAGTCCCGCACGGGCCAGCACGCCGACCCCATCGCTGGCGGCAGCCAGCAGGCTGCCACCGTCATAGTGGGCCCGCAACCAGTCCAGCAGGACCTCCTCGGCGCGCAGGCAGGCTCCAGGGCTGATCTGGCCGGGAACCGCGATTACCGCAGGAATGGCGGCGTCAAGCATTTCAGCACCCGCGATGCGATGTACACCGGTCTGGCTGGCGGGCACGATCCAGCGGGTGACAAGCACACGCTTGAACGGTCGGCGCTGCTGCTGGGCCAGGCGGTTTGCGACGTGGGCCATTTCGGCCAGCACCGAGGCGGCGGAGGGGTCCCCTCCCGGGTATTCGACCACCGCAACCTCGACGAATGCTTCGTTCCTGACTCCCTCCACAGACCACCTCCTCGGTTCGTTGCAGGCCATCGAACGGCCGGTTCAGGCGAAGGGTAGGAACAGGCCCATCTGCGGGGCTATGAAGAAAGTTGCAAAGTGGGCTGAATGCGCGCGCCGGGCTCAAGCCTTGACTCTAGACCAGACTCCAGGCTTCACAATGATCGGCAGGATCCGCTGGAAAACTGCCATGAACATTGGACAACTGGCCCGCCAGGCCGGCGTGCCGATCGATACGGTCCGCTATTACGAGCGGCAGCAGCTGCTGCCGACAGCGGCGCGCTCGGCTGGCGGCTACCGCATCTTCGGCGAGCCGGACCTGCGCCGGTTGCGCTTCATCCGCCGCGCCAAAGCGCTGGGCTTCAGCCTCGAGGAAATCGGCGAACTGCTGGCGCTCAGCGATCACCACCGGCAGGACATGGGAAGCGTGCGCGACACCGCCCAGGCCCGCCTGCAGGACATTGCACAACGGATGGCCGAACTGCAGCGCATGCATACCGCGCTTTCGCAGCTGGTCGATGCATGCCCCGGTCACGGCACGCTCGACCAATGCCCGATCCTGGCGGCGCTGACCGACGACAACGCATAGACATCCCTGGCGCAGATCGACATTGCAACGCACGTGAAGAAAAGTGCAACAAATGCTTGCCAACCCCCTGGGGCAAGGCTATTATTTCGCTCCTCAGCGACGTGGGGCCATAGCTCAGCTGGGAGAGCGCCTGCATGGCATGCAGGAGGTCAGCGGTTCGATCCCGCTTGGCTCCACCAATCTTTCGGCATTAGGCCGTCGAAAGGTCGCTACAGAACATTGATGAGAATTGCGTCCCCATCGTCTAGAGGCCTAGGACATCACCCTTTCACGGTGGCGACCGGGGTTCGAATCCCCGTGGGGACGCCACTCATCACGAACAACGAGGACCCGGCCGATAACCGGGTCTTTTTTGTTCACCGCCTACCGGCATTCAGGTTGTGGCGTTGCGGTTCCCCTGCCCTCGTGGCTACGGTTGAACCGGAACGAAAAAAGTTCAAAAAAAGCTTCCACAAACGTGAACACGCAGGTATGATAGGCGGCTCGGTAACACGGGGCCATAGCTCAGCTGGGAGAGCGCCTGCATGGCATGCAGGAGGTCAGCGGTTCGATCCCGCTTGGCTCCACCACTTTCGACATTAGGCCGTCGAAAGTTCTACAACTTGAAGTTTTTCGTGCGTCCCCATCGTCTAGAGGCCTAGGACATCACCCTTTCACGGTGGCGACCGGGGTTCGAATCCCCGTGGGGACGCCAGTTTCAAAACGGACTCTGCTCCCGGCAGATCATCCGGAGTTTCATGGGGCCATAGCTCAGCTGGGAGAGCGCCTGCATGGCATGCAGGAGGTCAGCGGTTCGATCCCGCTTGGCTCCACCACTTCGACATTAGGCCGTCGAAGCATCTACAACTTGAAGTTTTCGTGCGTCCCCATCGTCTAGAGGCCTAGGACATCACCCTTTCACGGTGGCGACCGGGGTTCGAATCCCCGTGGGGACGCCAATTCTTGAAAACCCCGGTTTAGGCCGGGGTTTTTCTTTGCCTGCGATTTATGGGAAGGCGCCATCCACGCATGGCGTGGATCTACCCGGGCGCTGCAGTAGATCCACGCCGTGCGTGGATGGCCTCACCGCCATCACTCCTCAGAACCGGCGATACATCCCGATCGACGCCGGCGCTGTCGGCGCGAAACCAAACTGAGCGTACAACCGATGCGCTTCACCATCGGCGAGCAGGCTGACGTACGCCGACGGCGGCAGGTTCGCCTGCATCCAGCCATCCAGGCGGCGCATCACCTCCTTGCCCAGCCCCTGTCCCTGCAGCCGTGGCAGCACGGCGATATCGCAGACCTGCAGGTGGCAACCGCCATCACCCACGATGCGGCCCATCGCTACCAGCTCATTGCCCTGGTAGGCACACACGCCATACAGGGTGTTGGGCAGTGCGCGCGTCGCCGCCTCCTGGCTCTTGGCACTGAGGCCGGCCAGCACACGCAGCCGGCAGTAGTCTTCAACCGTGGGGACTGCCTCACGGAACTGGCAGCTGACGGAATCATTCATGCGGTATCTCCCTGTAGGTCGGGCTATCCTGCCGCATCCACGTCGCAGCGACTGCGACCCAGGCCTGCAGAGTTCCCATGTGCTATTCCGCCCTGATCCGTGCCGACTACGCCACGCTGGTCCGCGAGTTCGGTGCCATCCTGTCGCTGGAGGAGTTCGCCGAACTGTACGCGCACGACCCCGGCAAGAAGCGACCGAAAACCCCCAAGGCCATGGACGACGGTTTTGCCGGCGCGCGCACCCAGCAGGGCCGTGACATCGTAGCGAAGATCCAGCAATGGCATGCGCAGGAGCGCCAGGACCTGGAGGCGGAGCTGGCCCGCCAACGCGAGCGCCGCGATATAGCTCACGCAACGCTGGCCACCCGCCCCACCCAGAAGGCACGCAACGACCTGCGCGTGGCCGGCAACCGCATTGAGCGCGCCCAGGCCCGGCTCGAAGACCTGCACCGGGTACAACTACTGCCGCGCGACAACCGCATTTTCCCCGGTACCTACGCGCCGGTGATGGTCACAGAGAACGGCCAGCGCGTGATCAAGCCGATGCGCTACCAGTGCCGGCTGCCTGACAAACCTGCACGCAACGACGCGCTCTACCCCGGCACCTACAACGCACGACGTGACAGCCTGGAAGGCTACTGGCGCGGTGCGTTCGGCCTTCGCCACGGCGTGGTGGTGGTGCGGGCGTTCTATGAGCACGTGCCACGCCACGCCATCACAGGGCGCGCGCTTGGCGCCGCGGAAAAGGAACAGGATGTGGTGCTGGAGTTCCGCCCCGACCCGCCCCGCGACCTGCTTCTGGCCTGCCTTTGGGCGGAATGGGAGGGACCGGAAGGACGCCTGCTCTCGTTCGCCACGATCACCGATACCCCGCCACGCGACGTCGCCGCGGCCGGTCACGATCGCGGCGTGATACCGATCCGCAGGGAGCATCTCGATGCGTGGCTCAATCCCGATCCGGACAACCTGGCCGGGCAGTACCGCATCCTCGACGACCGCGAGGACATCCGCTACGTGTACGAGGAGGCCGGCTGAAGCGCCATTCTCACGCCGTTGCGCTGGAACGGCCCACCGCACGGGTCAGCGCCCGGGTCAGATCCGCCGACAGATACGGCTTGACCAGCAGTATTCCGGCCAGCATCGACTCGGGCAGCTGCTCAGCCAGCATTCCGGTGGCGAGCACGAACGGTACGCCACGCGCCGACAATGCTGCCGCCACTGGCTCGCTGGTCTCGTTGCGGGCCAGGCGATAGTCCAGCAGGGCCACATCCGGGGCCGAGTCTTCCAGCATGCGCAATGCTTCAGCCACGCTCGCCGCCAACCCGACCACGGTCGCGCCGGCATGCACCAGCTGCATCTGCAGCAGGGCCGCACTCATCTCGTCGTTCTCGACCACCAGCACCCTCAGGTCCTGCAACACTGTCATCGGCTATGGCTCCTGGAGGCATTCAAGCCGGCGCAGTATAGCCATCACAGAGCCGATGCCGACAGGAAACGCCTCGATCTGCCTTGCCCCTATGAAAGCCCTGCCCTCCTCGGTTACACTCACACGCTGCCTGCCGGTGTGGCGGAATGGTATACGCAGCTGACTCAAAATCAGCCGGGGGTGACCCCATGAAGGTTCGAGTCCTTTCACCGGCACCACAGCATCAAAGGCCAGGTCCATGACCTGGCCTTTTGCTTTTCCAGGCGACGTATGCCCATTTGGCCGCCCCGGTGTCACTGCGCTGACGCATAACTGCGACCGCTGGCAGCATTGCTGCTAGACGCAGTGCACACTTTTCTTGCCAGCCTCACGTACATCTGCCTATCGTGATCCCGCCGGATCCGGGGGCGGGGGAATGCATGACGCTGCGTGCTGCACTGTTTTTTCTGGTCACGCACGCACTCGTCATCGCCTTGGTCGGCCCGCAGGACCCTGTCGGCTCCTACCTGTTGCTGATCACCGCCCCCCTGCTGGCCGCACTGGCCTGCGTGCGGCGCGCACGTGTCAGCCAGGCGGCCTGCAAGTGGCGGCTGCTCGGCGCGGCCGTCGGCCTGTTCTCACTCGCCCTGCTGGCCCTGCTGTACCGCAATGTGGCCGGCCTCGCCCCTGCGCAGATGACCGTCTCCACACTGATCCTGTACGTGTTCTACCGGATCCCCCTGACCTACGTAGCTGCAAGCCCGGGCGGCGGAAATCGCTTCATCCGTGCGGTGGACCTTGCGATCATTGCCCTGCTTTGGCTGCTGTACTACCTGCATACGCGGGCCATGGCGCCTCTCAACACCGCGCTGTGGACGCAGTGCCTGAACACGATGAGCAGCGTGCAGAACAGCCTGGTGTTCTGCTTCGCGCTGATCCGCTTCCTGGCCGAGGACAATCCCGACCGCCGCGATTTCTTCCGCACACTTGCGATCTACGCGCTGGGCTACTTCCTGCTGGCGTTCTACATCAACACCTGCCAGCCGCAGACACCTGACGGCAGCTGGGGCGACCTGCTGATCAGTGGGCTGTTCGTGCTGCTGGCCGTCCTGGCCGGCAGCCACCGCCGCTATCCGGCAGTGGAGATATCCCGCAGCCTGCGACGCATCGTCGATGCCGGCGTACCACTGATGCTGCCCTTGCTGCTGATGATGGTCGCGCTGCTGGTCGCGCGCCTGCAGCCGAGCCTGGCCGCGGTAGGTTTCATCGGTGCGATGCTGGGCTACGCCCTGCGCAGCGTGCTGAGCCAGATCGAGATCCAGCGCCAGCGCGACGAACTGGAAACGCTGGCACGGCGCGATCCACTGACAGGGCTGGGCAACCGGCGCAGCTTCGATGAGTCGCTGGATGGGGCCCACCGCCGCGCGCGGCGCCAGGGCCAGGGCCTGGCGGTACTGATGATCGACATCGACCACTTCAAACAGCTGAACGACACCTACGGGCACCCGGAAGGTGATCGGCGCCTGCGTGCCGTCGCCAGCATCCTCGACGGCTGCCTGCAGCGCGGTGACGACCTGCTGGCCCGCTATGGCGGCGAGGAGTTCATCGCAGCCCTGCCATCGCCCGAGGCGATGCACGCGCTGCATCTGGGAGAACGCCTGCGTGCTTCGGTCGAAAGCGCCGCACTGCCCGCTGCCGAGGGCCATGTGACCATCAGCGTGGGCGTGGCCTGGCAGCCCGCCAGCGATGAGTACGCGCCGGCAGACCTGGTCGGCCGTGCCGACCAGGCCCTGTACCGGGCCAAGCATGCCGGGCGCAACCGTGTGCACCTTTCCTCGGCCATGCAGTCCTCCGACGAACCTGTCGGCCCGCCTGCCTAGACGACCCGCAGGGTTGCCCCGCCATGCAGATGCCCTGCACCATCCTGCACGCGGAAACCGGCCACGGTCTGCAGCAGCTGTGCCGATTGCTCCTCCATGCTGCGCGCCGCCGCCGACGCCTCCTCCACCAGGGCAGCGTTCTGCTGCGTGCCCTGGTCGATCAGGTCGACCGCATGGTTCATCTGCTGGATGTCGTCGCTCTGCTGCTGCGAGGCCGTGCTGATCTCGGTCATCAGATCGCTGACCCGGCGGACGTTGGTCACGATCTCGTCCATGGTGCGGCCCGCGCTTTCCACCTGGGCGGTGCCAGCCCCGACGTTGGCCACCGACTCATCGATCAGATGCTTGATCTCCTTGGCGGCACTGGCCGAGCGCTGGGACAGCTCGCGGATCTCGGTGGCGACCACGGCAAATCCTCGTCCATGTTCGCCTGCGCGTGCGGCTTCCACCGCTGCGTTCAACGCCAGGATATTGGTCTGGAAAGCGATGCCATCGATCACTCCGATGATATCGACGATGCGCCGCGAGGAGGCGTTGATCACCGCCATCGTCTCGACCACTTCATGCACCACGCTTCCGCCGCGCGCGGCGACATCGGCGGCACCGCCGGCCAGCTGGCTGGCCTGGCGCGCGTTGGTGGCGGTGCGCTGCACGGTCTCGGCCAACCCCTTCATCGACACCGCGGTTTCCTCCAGCGAGGCCGCCTGCTGCTCGGTGCGCTGCGACAGGTCGCTGTTGCCCTGCGCGATCTCGGTCGCCCCCACCGCGATGGTATCGGCGGCGAACTTGATCTGGCCGATGATCGCAGCCATCGCCTCGACCAGCGAATTGACGCCGTCGCACAGGTCGGCGATGGGCCCCTGCTTGTCGGCCATCGCCACGCGCCGGGTCAGATCACCCTGCTTCGCAGCGGCCACCACCTCGCGGGTCTGCGCCACGGCGCGCTGCATGGCCTGGTTTTCATGCACCTGTGCGGTGATGTCGGTGGCGTACTTGACGACCTTGAACGGCTTGCCGTTGAGGTCGAGGATGGGGTTGTAGGAGGCCTGGATCCAGACCTCGCGGCCGCCCTTGCCCAGCCGCCGGTATTGCCCGGCATCGTATTCGCCGCGCCCGAGCTTCTCCCAGAACCGGCGATATTCGTCACTGCTGCGATGGCCTGGTTCGACGAACAGCGAGTGGTGCTGTCCACGCACCTCATCGAGAACGTAGCCGGTGACCTCGAGGAAGTTCTCGTTCGCCGAGAGAATGCGCCCGTCCATGCTGAATTCGATCACTGCCTGCGATTTACCGATCGCCGCCAACTGCCCGGCCGAATCGGCCGCCTGCAGCTTCTGTGCAGTAATGTCGGTGGCGAACTTGACCACTTTGTACGGCCGCCCCTGGCGGTCCAGCACCGGGTTGTAGGAGGCCTGGATCCAGATCTCGCGCTGGCCTTTGCCGAAGCGTCGATATTGCCCTGCGTCATATTCGCCGCGCCCCAACCGCGCCCAGAAGTCACGGTACTCGGCGCTGCGCGCCTGCTCGGGATCGACGAACATGGAATGATGCTTGCCCTGGATGTCCTCCAGCCGGTAGCCCACTGCATGCAGGAAGTTGTCATTGGCCTGCAGGATAGTGCCATCGAGCGCGAACTCGATGACCGCCTGCACGCGATGCAGCGCCGCGACCTGCGCCTCGAGTTCGGCACGGTCGGTCGCTGCCGGCTCGTTGCTGGCGCGATGCTGCGGGGCCAGGGCGCCCAGCAGCGCGCGCCACGGCGACCAACGGGTATGCAGCTCGGCCGGCGCCTGCGCGCCCGCCGTGAAGCCTAGAATGAGCATTGTCTGATCCTCGGTGTCCGACAAAGGGTTGCGACCCGACGGGCAGGATGCCCGGCGGCAACTTCAGTTGCTAAGGACTACAGGTACCGGCAGGCACCTCTCGAGCGGCTGGCAAGAACGTCTGGTGCGGGTGCGATCGGCATCTGGGAGCGGCGGAACACACAGCGCGGGCCGCCCATCGGGGGCAGCCTGGGGTCCTGCAGCGGGCGACTGGAGCGGGATCCAGAGGGGATATCGGCGATGCGGTCGGCCGCTTTAGCGGGATTCCGCGACGTCCGTCGCAACTTCGTGCATTGCAGCAGGAAGGCGATAGATGATCGTCGTGTACTTCACGCCCTGCTCACGTGCTACAGGCTGTCCACCGAGGGACTCGGCAAGCGAACGGCTGGACCGGTTCTGCTCGGCCACCGGATAGCGGAACGCCGCGCATGACAGCCGCTGCGACGCCGAAGACCACACCGCCGCCACTGCTTCCCGCCCGTAGCCATGGCCATGCATTGCTTCGGCGATCCAGATACCCAGTTCGGGCTCTGCATCACCGGTGCGATGCAGGCCGGCCAGTCCCAGGAACACGCCATCCACGCGCCTGCGGATCACGAACGTGATGTCGGTCCCATCGGCAATGGCAGGCAGCCACGCCTGCCAGACGGCGGCAAATGCCTCCTTTGACGGAGGTGGCTCGAAGGCCATGTAGCGGGTCAGCCCGGGGGTGATGCCCGCAAATGCCTCGTCAGCGTCACCGGACGCAAATGGCCGGAGGCACAGCCGCGGACTGTCGATGCTCCAGTGATCGGATGTCATGTTCTGCATTGCCCGGGCAAGGAGTACAGCATCGCTCGGCAGATCGATGCAACTCAAGGCAAAAAGGTTTGCATGACCAACGGGAGGTTCCCTGCCGGGCGAAAATGGCGAGCATGCAGCGATCCGCAGGACGTTCGTTTACAAGGAGATCGTATGTTCGTTCGCTTGGCCAGCGTCCTCATCCTCGGCCTGTGCAGCACCGGCGCGCTTGCCGCCGATGCCACCTATCGGCCGGCCTTTCATCCCGACCAGCTGAAGGGGCCGCCCGCAGGCCGCCCCAACGAGGTGCTGGTGCTGGGCAGCCCGCATCTGTCCGGCCTGCCGAAGGCCTTCACACCGGACATTCTGCAGCCGTTGCTGGAGCCTCTGCTCGAGCGCCTGCAGGCATGGCAGCCCAATGCCATCGCCGTGGAGAACCTGTCCGGCCTGCAGTGCGACTTCATGCGCCGCAACCCCACTCGCTACGCTGACAGTGTCGAGACCTACTGCATCGACCCGGCACCGGCCCAGGCCGCGACCGGGCTGGACGTTCCCAGTGCCAATGCCGAGATGGAGCGCCTCCTCGCGCAATGGCCGAAAGCCCCGACGCCGGCCCAGCGCCGCCGCCTTGCGGCCGTGTTCCTGGCCGCAGGCGAGAACGGTTCGGCGGTGGTGCAATGGCTGCGCCTGCCCATCGACGAACGTCGCGCCGCCGACAGCCTGACGCCGGAGCTGGTGCAGTTCCTTGACAAGCGCATTGCCAGGCGCGACGAGGCCGGCATGATCGCCGGCGTCCTCGCTGCACGCCTGGGCCTGGAACGGCTGTGGTCGGTCGATGACCACACTGCCGACGCGCCCACTGCAAAGGACAAGGAGAAGGCCTATGGCGCGGCCCTGCAGGCGGCCTGGGACAACCCGGCAACCACGGCGCGGTTCGCCGCCGACGAACCGCTGCACGCCAATCTGGCCAAACCCGATGGAATGCTCGCGCTCTATCGCAACTACAACGCACCGGAAACGGCGATGACCGTCTACCACAGCGACTTCGGCGCGGCCCTGGTCGAGCCGTCACCCGAGGCCTTCGGGCGCAATTACCTCGGCTACTGGGAAACCCGCAACCTGCGCATGGTCGCCAACATGCGCGACGTGCTCGGCCAACACCCGGGCACCCGCATGCTCACCATTGTCGGTGCCTCGCACAAGGGCTACTACGAGGCCTACCTCAACCAGATGCACGATGTGCAGCTGGTCAGTGCGGACGCAGTATTGCGTTGACAGGATGGGTGCCGGCCACCTGCCGGCACTATCCTGCAGGGCCACATCCACAGGTGCCCGCATGCTCAAGGTCATCGCCGAAGACTTCATCCATCCCGACGCCGTGGACACCGTGCTTCCGCTGTACCGGGAACTGGTCGCGTGCACGCAGCGCGAGCCGCTCTGCCTTGGCTATGAACTGTTCGTGGACCAGAAGGATCCCGGGCATTTCGTCTTCATCGAGCAATGGCCGGACCGCGCCGCCCTGGACATCCACTGCGCCAGCGAGCATTTCCAGCGGTTGGTGCCGCAGATCAATGCCTTCCAGCGCGCGCCATGCCGGTTCCTGCTGATGGATGCTGCGCCTCTGTAGTGCCGGCATCAACGCAACCGTGATCCCGCCGACTGTGCCGCCACAGCACCAGGCTGGCCACCATCGTGCACGCCAGGGTCAGGGCCAGCAGCGCCAGCACGCTTCCCTGCAGCACCGGCAACATTGCCTGGGCCAGACGATCTTCACGCACCTCCTCCAGCCGCAGCCAGGCGGCCAGGGTCAGGCACCAACCGACCATGGCCGGGGCGAAGGTGCGCACCGTCATCGGGTTCCAGACATTCATGGGATCACCTGTGCGAGAGGAAGTGGGCGGAGTATTCGCGCCCGCCTTCTCACTGGATGAGATCAACCCTCGGCCGCGTCGGTATCGTCGCCCGGCAGCTCGCTGGCCTCGCCCTGCACCTGCACGTTGTTGCGGCCCATCGCCTTGGCCCGGTAACACTGGGCATCGGCCGCGGCCACCGCCTGGTCCACGCTCATCCCGCCGGCCAGCGGCGCGATGCCGATGCTGGCCCCTACCCGCAACCGGTTCTGGTCCCACGGAATCGACAGCGACGCCAGAGTGTGCAGCAGCTCACCGCCAATGCGGGCGGCACGACGCGGCGTGCAGCCGGACAGGATCACCGCGAACTCGTCGCCGCCCAGCCGCGCCACCACATCCGAATCGCGCACCCCGTGACGCAGAACGCTGGCCACCGCCCAGAGCACCGCATCACCAGCCAGATGGCCCCAGGTATCGTTGATCGGCTTGAACCTGTCCAGATCGATGTACATCAGCGACGCAGCCTGGCCGGTACGTTCAACGCGGGTGATCGCCTGCTGCAGGTGCACCTCGAAGCCACGGCGGTTGCTCAGTTCGGTCAGCGGGTCGATCTCTGCCAGATGACGTGCCTCGCGCTGGCGGGCACGCTGCTGGGTATCGTCGCGAAGCACCCAGACCGCGCCGCGAACGTGGCCCTCGTCATCGCGCAACCAGGCGCGGGTGAGGTCCACCGGCACCGTGGCGGTACCCAGGCGCAGCAGCAGGTCGGCATGCAGGTCCACCGCGTTGCTTTCCGGATCCAGCAGTACCGACACGTCCAGCACCGAACCCGGCGCATACTCGGTGGTCAACGCCAGCACATCCTGCACCTTGTGCCCGGCCAGCGACAACGCGCCATCGCCGGCCAGCGTGCGTACCGCGGCGGCGTTGGCGTAGTCGATACGGCCATCGAGGCTGACGCTCAGCACCAGGTCGGCCACGGCATCCAGGGTGATGCGGCTGCGCTGTTCGCTTTCGAACAGCCGCTGCTCGCTGCTGCGCTGGGCGGTGATGTCCTGGATCTGCGACACGAAATGCAACGGCTCGCCATGCTCGTTGCGCACCAGCGATACCGACAACCGGGCCCAGATCACCTTGCCGTCGCGATCAAGATAGCGTTTCTCCAGGTGATAGTGGCTGCGCCGCCCAGCCAGCAGGTCCTGCACCAGCGACAGGTCGGTCTGCAGGTCATCGGGATGGGTCAGGCGCTGGAAATCCACCTGCAGCAGCTCTTCCCGCGGATAGCCGAGGATCCGGCACAGCGCATCGTTGACGTCCAGCCATCGCCCTTCCAGCGACACCAGCGCCATGCCCAGCGCAGCCGAGGTGAACGCACCAGCGAACTTCTCCGCGGACAAGCGTGCCTCGGCTCGCGCCTGCAGTATCTCGGTGATGTCGATGGCCATGCCGACATAGCCGATGCGTGCACCATCGGCACCGTCCATGCGGCTGATCGACAGGCGTACCTGGCGTGGCTGGCCGTCCTTGCGCAGCAGCGTCCATTGCCGCGAATAGGTCTGGCCATCGGCACGCGCACTGAGTGCCTCGAACACGCCTGGCAGATGGCCAGCGGCATCGGCCAGCGGTCGCAGCCAGGCGTTCAATTCCTGCGGATCGTGGAAGGCATCCAGCCGGCGCTGGCCAACCACCTCGGCCGCGCTGTAGCCCAGCAGGCGTTGCGCGCCGGTATTGAACAGGGTGATGGTGCCATCGGTATCGGTGGCGATCACCGCCACCTCATCGGAGGCATCGACCACAGCCTGCAGGCGTTGACGGGTCTCGGCCGCATCATGGCGGGCCTGCTGCAGTTCGGTCACGTCGGCATGCGCGCCGGCCATCCACAGCGGCCGGCCCTGCCCGTCCCATTCGAAGACGCGGCCACGGTCCTGGATCCATATCCACTGGCCGTTCTTGTGGCGCATCCGCAGCAGGCACGCGTAGTTGTCGGTGCGTCCCTCGAAATGCTCGTCCAGTGCCGCGTCGGACAGCGCTATGTCATCGGGATGGACAAGCTTCAGGAAGGTCTTCTGGCAGATCGGCTCCAGCTCTTCCAGGCGGTAACCGACAATCTCGGCCCAGCGCGCGTTGACCCGCATCTCGCCGGTCTGCACGTTCCATTCCCAGGTGCCCGCAGCGGTGCCATCGATGATCATCGCCAGCCGCCGACGCTCTTCGGCCAGCTCCTGCAGGCGACGCTCCAGCAACCCGTTGCCGTTGGTGCCCTGGCCCGCCATCAACGCTGCCCCCGGCCCGCGCAGGCAGGCGTTGGCCGCAGCAATGCGCTGCAGCGTGCAACGAAGACGGCGGGTCGTGCTGGCGTCATGGCCCTCCCCAGCGACAGCGGGGGGGCCGAACGCCTCCCCTCCAGCGCAAGTGTGCGCAATCACGGGGAAAACCGACAAGTCCCCCGTCGCGGATCAACCGTGACGGGGGGCACGGACCTCAGCTGCGCTTGGCCCGGGCGAAGGCCTCGGCCAAGGCGTTGTTGGCCGGCGGCGCCGACTGCGCGGGCCGCCCGCTGTTGCCCTGGCCCCGGTTCGGCCCGCGGTTCTGCCCGCCTGCGTCACGGCGCGGCCCCTGGCCCTGCCCGCGCTCCTCGCGCTGGCCAGGGCGGCTGGTGGCCTGCCCCGGGGTGTCGTCCAGGCGCCGGGTCAGCGCGATGCGCTTGCGCGGCACATCCACTTCCAGCACCTTCACCTTGACGATGTCGCCAGCCTTGACCACGTCGCGCGGGTCCTTCACGAACGTATCGGACAGCGCCGAAATGTGGATCAGGCCGTCCTGGTGCACGCCGATATCGACGAAGGCACCGAATGCCGCCACGTTGCTCACCACGCCTTCCAGCACCATGCCTTCGCGCAGGTCCTTGATGTCCTCCACGCCTTCGGCGAAGCGCGCGGCCTTGAACTCCGGACGCGGGTCGCGGCCCGGCTTCTCCAGTTCCTTCAGGATGTCGCGCACGGTCGGCACACCGAAGGTGTCATCGGTGAACTGCTCGGCCTTCAGTCCGCGCAGGAAGCTAGCATCGCCGATCAGCGCCTTGATCGGGCGCGCGGTGCTGGCGACGATGCGCTCGACCACCGGATAGGCTTCCGGGTGCACCGCCGAGGCATCCAGCGGCTGGTCACCGTCAGCGATGCGCAGGAAGCCGGCGCACTGTTCGAAGGTCTTCTCGCCCAGGCGCGCGACCTTCAGCAGGTCCTTGCGGCGCTTGAACGGGCCGTTGTCGTCACGATGCCGCACGATGTTCTCGGCAACCGTGGCCGACAGGCCGGACACACGAGACAGAAGCGCGGCCGAGGCGGTGTTCACGTACACCCCGACTGCGTTCACGCAGTCCTCCACGCGTGCGTCCAGCGCCCGCGCCAGGCGGTACTGGTCCACATCATGCTGGTACTGGCCCACGCCGATCGCCTTGGGCTCGATCTTGACCAGCTCGGCCAGCGGATCCTGCAGGCGACGTGCGATCGATACCGCACCACGCAGCGACACGTCCAGCTCCGGGAACTCCTTGGCCGCGAACTCGGAGGCCGAGTACACCGACGCGCCGGCCTCGCTGACCACTACCTTCTGCAGCTTCGGGTTGGCAGCGGCCTTGATCGCTTCACCAGCCAGCTTGTCGGTTTCGCGGCTGGCGGTGCCGTTGCCGATCGCGATCAGTTCCACGTTGTGCTTGGCGCACAGCTGCTTGATCGTCTGCAGCGACTGCTCCCACTGGCGACGCGGCTCGTGCGGGTAGATGGTGTCGGTGGCGACCAGCTTGCCGGTGGCATCGACCACGGCGATCTTGCAGCCGGTGCGGATGCCCGGGTCCAGCCCGAGCACGGTCTTCGGGCCGGCGGGGGCCGCCAGCAGCAGGTCCTTCAGGTTGTCGCCGAACACCGCAATGGCCTCAGCCTCAGCCTTCTCGCGGGCCTGGTTGAACAGGTCCAGCAGCAGATGGGTGTGCAGCTTGGCGCGCCAGGTCAGGCGGCACGCATCCAGCAGCCAGCGGTCGGCGGCACGGCCCTGGTCGGAGATGCCGGCCTTGCGCGCCACGCGTCCTTCGGCGTACAGGTGACCCGCCTCGGCATCGCTGCCCGGGTCCAGCTCCAGGAACAGGATCTCCTCGCGGCGCGCACGGAACAGCGCCAGCAGCCGGTGCGAGGGGATCTTCGCCAGCGATTCGGCGTGCTCGAAATAATCCCGGTACTTGGCACCCTCGGTTTCCTTGCCCTCGGCCACACGGGCACGGATCACGCCGGTGTCGCCCAACCAGGTGCGCAGCTCGCCGACCAGCGCGGCGTCTTCGCCCCAGCGCTCCATCAGGATCGCGCGCGCGCCTTCCAGCGCGGCCTTGGTGTCGGACACGCCCTTGCCGGCGTCGACGAATCCGGCAGCGAAGACCTGCGGGTCCTGCGTCGGGTCGGCCAGCAGGCCATCGGCCAGCGGTTCCAGCCCCGCCTCGCGGGCGATCTGCGCCCGGGTGCGGCGCTTGGGCTTGTACGGCAGGTAGAGGTCTTCCAGCCGGCTCTTGGTATCGGCCGCCAGGATGTCGTTGCGCAGCTCGTCGCTCAGCTTGCCCTGCTCGCCGATGCTGGCCAGCACCGCAGCGCGACGGTCTTCCAGCTCGCGCAGGTAGGTCAGGCGCACTTCCAGGTTGCGCAGCTGGGTGTCATCCAGGCCCCCGGTCACTTCCTTGCGGTATCGCGCGATGAACGGAACGCTGGCGCCTTCGTCGAGCAGGCCGACGGCGGCACGTACCTGGGCGGACTGGGCACCGATCTCGTCGGCGATGGTCTGGGCGATCTGCTGGGCGAGCGCGCTCTGGGCGTTCTTGGCGTCGTGCATTGCTTCAGGTCTGTGCCGCGTTACGGGAAGACCCCATTCTGGCAATCGACGACGCAGCCGGACAAGGCATTGACAGGGGGCAAGGTTCAGCGGCGAGGCCGGATTGGACGCCGGCATCCTGGCGGAGAGCGGGCTCGGACTGGCCCGGGGCTGGGATGCCGGCGCGGGCGCGCGATGGTGGGCGCGCCCTGCCGCGTGTTGCGGAGGTCAGCGGTAGTGGCGGGCGGCGCGCTGCATGACGATCTCGTCACGCATGCCTTCCAGGGCCATCAGGCGGACCTTGCCGACACCCTGCAGTTCCATGAACCGCTCCGTGTAGAACTCCGGCCCCAGCGCGGTGTCGGCGCGGGATTTGCTGAAGCCGTAGGGCACCACGCCCTTCTCGCCATCCTTGCTACCACCGACATAAAGAACGATTGCCATGTGATGTCTTCCTCCAAATTGCTACTGCGTACTGCACTCGATGAGCGATGCTGCGAGCTCATCGAGGGAGAGCTTACCGCGTCGAACCTGACTGGAACGTCACGAAGTCTAATGACGATCGGTTGCATGGAGATGACGGCGGGATCGCAGCAGAATGCTTACGGATCTTTAACCTCCGGCTAACGAATCGCGGGGATTCTAGCCAACGGCGCAGCCCCTCGTGGGTGGTTTGGTTGGTCGCGGAAAGCCGGTTTCCTGGGGGCTGGCCGGTAAGGTGGGTAGGCCGGGGACGCCGTGAACCCGTCCCTGGGGGC
>NZ_JASJSI010000060.1:0-25431 GCF_030237085.1 Stenotrophomonas maltophilia group sp. Smal32 | reverse complement strand
GACAGACTCTACCCAGTCGACCGTATCGCGGCCGATTTCATCCCAGTCGAACGCATCCCAGCCGATGCACCCCGTCGGCGGCCGCGCCTTCAGAACGCCCCCAGCCTTTCCGGCCGGGGGCGCAGGCGGATCAGTCGACGCTGATCCCGGCCAGGCGCTGCAGCGCCTCGGCGTACTTGGCGCGGGTGCGCTCGATGATCTCGGCCGGGATGGTCGGGCCCGGGGCGGTCTTGCCCCAGTCCAGCGTCTCCAGGTAATCGCGCACGAACTGCTTGTCGTAGCTCGGCGGGCTGGTGCCCACTTCGTACTCGTCGGCCGGCCAGTAACGCGAGGAATCCGGCGTCAGCATCTCGTCCATGATGTACAGGCGGCCATCGGCGTCGGTACCGAACTCGAACTTGGTATCGGCCAGGATGATGCCGCGCTCGCGGGCGTAGTCGGCGGCGAACTTGTAGATGCGCAGGGTGGCGTCGCGCACGCGCTCGGCCAGGTCGGCACCGACTTGCTTCACCATCGCATCGAAATCGATGTTCTCGTCATGGTCGCCGACGGCGGCCTTGGTCGAGGGGGTGAAGATCGGCTCCGGCAGCTGCTCGGCCTGGCGCAGGCCGTCGGGCAGGTCGATACCGCTGACCTTGCCGGTGCGCTGGTAGTCCTTCCAGCCGCTGCCGATCAGGTAGCCGCGGGCGATCGCTTCCACCGGCACCGGCTTCAGCTTGCGGGTGACCACCGCACGCTTGGCGTACAGGGCCGGGTCCACGCCTTCGGGCAGAACGCTGGCCACGTCGATGCCGGTCAGGTGGTTGGGCATCAGGTGCGCGGTCTTGGCGAACCAGAAGTTGGACACCTGGCAGAGCATCTCGCCCTTGCCCGGAATCGGGTCGGGCAGCACCACGTCGAACGCCGACAGGCGATCGGTGGCGACCATCAACAGGTAGTCGCCCGGCGGGGTCCCTGCGGGCAGCCGCTCGCGCGGGATATCGAACACATCACGCACCTTGCCGCGATGGCGCAAGGGCAGGCCGGGGAGATCGGATTGCAACAGCGTGGTTGGCACGGGCACTCCTGGGGCGTTGTCGATACGGCTGCCCAACGGACCCGGCGGGCCCGCTGACCAGCGGGCGGCCTAGTGTAAAGCCGTCCGGGCCCGCTGTGACGTAAAATGAGCATCCATTTCGTCGGCCGCCCCCGGAGCGCCATGCGCTGGTACGGAAAACTGCTCGGATTCATCGCCGGCGCCCTGCTGTTCCGGCCCAATCCGCTGTTTGGCGCGGTGGTTGGCCTGTTGATCGGCCACGCCTTTGACTCGGACTGGTTCCGCCTGAACAAGGAGAACCCGTACCGGGAGCTGGGGCTGACCTCCGAGGCCACTGATGCCGAGGTCGAGCGCGCCTACCGCAAGCTGATTTCCCAGTACCACCCCGACAAACTGGGCGGCGCCGCCCCCGAGCTGCAGCAGCAGGCCGAGCAGAAGTCGCGGCGCATCAACGCCGCCTACGACCGCATCAAGACCCTGCGCAAGCGCTGATTCCAGAGTCCCGCCTGCGGGTGGGAGAACCTTTTCCCCGTTCCGAAGGCCCCGGCCATGTCCAACTGCCTCATCGCCCCGTCCATCCTGTCCGCCAACTTCGCCCGCCTCGGCGAGGAAGTCGACAACGTCCTCGCCGCCGGCGCCGACTGGGTCCACTTCGACGTGATGGACAACCACTACGTGCCGAACCTGACCATCGGCCCGATGGTCTGCCAGGCCCTGCGCAAGCACGGCGTCACCGCGCCGATCGACGTGCACCTGATGGTCGAGCCGGTGGACCGCATCATCCCGGATTTCGCCGAGGCCGGTGCCACCTACATCAGCTTCCACCCGGAGGCGAGCCGCCACGTGCACCGCACCATCCAGCTGATCCGCTCGCTGGGCTGCAAGCCGGGCATCGTGCTCAATCCGGCCACGCCGGTGGACATCCTCGACTGGGTGCTGGATGACCTGGACCTGGTGCTGCTGATGTCGGTCAACCCGGGCTTCGGCGGCCAGGCCTTCATCCCCTCGGCGCTGGACAAGCTGCGCGTGGTGCGCAAGATGATCGACGCCAGCGGCAAGGACATCCGCCTGGAGATCGACGGCGGCGTGAAGGCCGACAACATCGGCGAGATCGCTGCCGCCGGCGCCGACACCTTCGTTGCCGGTTCGGCCATCTTCAACGCCAGGACCAGCTATCAGGACGTGATCGCGCAGATGCGCGCGAACGTCGCTGCGGCAAGGGGCTGAACCATGAGCACGGTGGCCGTGTTGAACATCCGTCCGGCCACCGCGGCCGACGCTGGCCTGATCCTGCATTTCATCCGCGAGCTGGCCATCTACGAGAAGGCCGAGCATTCGGTGCAGACCGACGAGATCGGTATTGCCGAAAGCCTGTTCGGCGCCGATGCGACCGCACGCGCGTTGATCTGCGAAGCCGACGGCGAGGCCATCGGCTATGCCGTGTATTTCTACAACTACTCCACCTGGCTGGGCCGCAAGGGCATCTACCTGGAAGACCTCTACGTCAGCCAGGAAAAGCGCGGCGCTGGTGCCGGCAAGGCACTGCTGAAGTACATCGCGCGCCAGGCCGTGGCCGAGGGCTGCGGTCGCTTTGAATGGTCGGTGCTGGACTGGAATACCCCGGCCATCGAGTTCTACACCGCCGCCGGTGCGAAGCCGCAGGACGAGTGGACCGTGTACCGGTTGCAGGGCCAGGCGCTGCACGATTTCGCCAACGGGTGAGGTGTGTGGTTGGGGCCAACCTAACCCGGTGGGTGCGAACCTTGGTTCGCACTCCCTGCGGACCTCGAAAAAAAGCCACGCCAATCACTGGCGTGGCCTCGCTGCATGCGTGGGAGGCTGATCCTGCCTCCATCCGTCGTCCCTGCTATGGCCTTCCATTCTCCGGGCCGGCAATGACATCTGCATGACATGGCGGTTGTGGCACCGCGTCGGCTCCCTTTCACCATCATCCACGCCTGGCGTGGATCTACTGCTTCCAGGCGGTGGCGTTCACTGGCCGCGAACGCGTGATTGATAGCCTGTGCGGCCCCACTCTGGAAGCATCGCATGACCACCCCGCGCTGGCACCTGATCCTCAACGGTAAATCCGCGGGCAACGATGACCTGCGTGAGGCCGTTGGCCACTGGCGCGGGCAGGGTGTGCAGCTGGAAGTACGGGTGACCTGGGAGGACGGCGACGCCGAACGCTATGTGGCCGAGGCGATTGATCACGGCGTGGATGTGATCGTTGCTGCTGGTGGCGATGGCACGCTCAGCGCGGTCGCGGAAACACTGGCGCATCGCGAGGAACCGGCCGATGCGCTGCCCTCGCTGGCCCTGATCCCGATGGGCACCGCCAACGATTTCGCCACCGCCGCCGGCATTCCCACCGAACCGAAGGAGGCCTTCGCGTTGATCGGGCAGACCGCGCCGCGTGCCATCGATCTGCTGCGCGTGGACGCCGATGGCACGCCGTGGTGGTGCGCCAATCTCGCCAGCGGTGGCTTCGGCACGCAGGTCACCGTGGAGACCGACGCCGGCCTGAAAAAGATGCTGGGCGGGCTGGCCTATGTGATCACCGGCATCGCCAAGCTCGGCCGCATCGAGTCGATCAACGCACGCCTGTCGGGGCCGGACTTCGCCTGGGAAGGCGACTTCATCGCCCTGGGCATCGGCAACGGTCGCCAGGCCGGTGGCGGCCAGCAGCTGTGCCCGCAGGCACTGATCGATGATGGGCTGCTGGATGTGACGGTGCTTCCGGAGCTGGAAGGCGAAGTCACCGCCACCCTTGGCCAGATGCTGAAGTCCGGCACCCAGGCGGCGCTGGAACAGCTGGCCACGCGCGCGCGGCTGCCGTGGCTGCAGATCGAATCGCAGCGCTCGTTGACTCTCAATCTGGATGGCGAGCCGGTGCAGGCCCAGCGGTTCCGCATCGACTGCGTGGCGGGCCGGGTGCGCATGCATCTGCCCGCCGGTTGCCCGTTGCTGGCCGGGCAGGGGGGTAGAGTCGACTGTTAGTCGACTGCTTTTCGTTCCGACGACGTAAAACCCCGCGCTTCGCGCGCAAGTCGACTAACAGTCGACTCTACTGGTTCCCGCGCCGGTAGCCGCCACAGCCCCCATCACCGGCCCCGTGCTTGCCGTGGTTCAGTTTCCCAGGGTTCCCCTCCCGCCTATCCTGCGATACAGTCAAGGGGTGTCCAGCCTGACGACCCCGCATACCCTTTCTTCCGCACGCCGTTGGTGGCGATGGTGGCCCGTTGCCGTCGTCCGCCCCCATAACGCTGTGTCCCGGAAGGAAAGTCGTCTTGAACTCGCACGCTCAGTTTCAGCTGCAGGCCGCTGAAGGCCACACCCATATTCCCGTTGTCCGCGAAGTGCTGTCCGACCTGGACACGCCGCTTTCGGTCTATCTGAAGCTCGCCGACGGCCCCAATACCTACCTGTTTGAATCCGTCGAAGGCGGCGAGCGCTTTGGTCGTTACTCGATCATCGGCCTGCCGGCGCGCCGCGTGTACGCCTTCCACGGCCACACGCTGACCGTGCGCGAGGACGGGCAGGTGGTGGACACCCGCGAGGTGGCCGACCCGTTCGCCGAAGTCGAGGCGCTGCGCAGCGCCCACTCGGTGCCCAAGCTGGAAGGCCTGCCGGGCTTCACTGGCGGTCTGGTCGGCTGGTTCGGTTTCGAGTGCATCGGCTACATCGAACCGCGCCTGGCATCGCCGGCCGGTCGCGATGAGCTGGGCACCCCGGACATCCTGCTGCTGGACTCCAACGAGCTGGCGGTGTTCGACAATCTCAAGGGCCGCCTGTACCTGATCGTGCACGCAGACCCGCGTATCGACGGTGCCTTCGAACAGGCGCAGGCGCGCCTGGATGCGCTGACAGCCAAGCTGCGGGCGCCGGGTGCGGGCTATCCGGCACCGCTCAACAGCGACGTGCTGGACGAGTCCGATTTCGTCTCCGGTTTCACCCGCGAAGGCTTCGTCGATGCGGTCCAGCGCAGCAAGGAATACATCCGCGCCGGTGACATCTTCCAGGTGGTGCTGAGCCAGCGCCTGAGCGTGCCGTTCAAGGCGCGCCCGGTGGATGTGTACCGTGCGCTGCGCGCATTGAATCCGTCGCCGTATATGTACTTCCTCGATGTTGGCGACCTGCAGGTGGTCGGTTCTTCGCCGGAAATCCTGGTGCGCCTGCAGGATGGGGAAGTCACCGTGCGCCCGATCGCCGGCACCCGCCCGCGCGGCGCCACCGTCGAGCAGGACCTGGCGCTGGAAGCCGAGCTGCTGGCCGATCCGAAGGAGCGCGCTGAGCACCTGATGCTGATCGACCTCGGCCGCAACGATGCCGGTCGCGTCTCGAAGGCCGGCACCGTGGAAGTGGGCGAGCAGTTCGTGATCGAACGCTACAGCCACGTCATGCACATCGTCAGCGAAGTGACCGGGCAGCTGCAGCCGGGCCTGAGCTACGCCGACGTGCTGCGCGCCACCTTCCCGGCCGGTACGGTCAGCGGTGCGCCGAAGATCCGCGCGCTGGAAGTGATCCGCGAACTGGAACCGATCAAGCGCAATGTGTACGCAGGCAGCATCGGCTACATCGGCTGGCACGGCGATGCCGATACCGCGATCGCGATCCGCACCGCGGTGATCAAGGATGGCCGCCTGTACGTGCAGGCCGGTGCCGGCATCGTCTACGACTCGGACCCGGACAAGGAATGGGACGAGACGATGAACAAGGGCCGCGCGCTGTTCCGCGCCGTCGCCCAGGCCGCCAAGGGCCTGTGAGCCTTTCCGTGCCGTGGCCTGCGCCGCGGCACCTCCTGCTGTTCCCATTCAAGACAAGGAGTACCGCATGAAGCTGCTGAGCGCATTGCTGTGGTCGTCACTGCTGGCCACGGTGGCCCCGTCTGCGTGGGCACAGGCCAATACCATTCCCTCGCAGCCGCACCTGCTGGTGAAGGGCGAGGCGCGCCGCGTGGTGATGCCGGACCGGTTCGGCCTGCAGTTGAACATCGAAGAGACCGACATGGACGCCGACGCCGCGCGCCGCCGCGTGCAGGACAACGTTGCCCGCGTGCTGGCACTGTTCAAGCAGCACAAGGCGGTGGACGGCAGCGTGCGCGCGGACAACCTGCGGATTGGTCCTGCAACGCGCTATGAGCAGAACCGGCAGGTCTTCATCGGCACCCGCGTGTCACGCCAACTGCGCGCCAGCTTCGCCAGCGTCCAGCAGATGCAGGACGTGCTGGGGGCGCTGAAGGCCAATGAGAACGTGCAGGTCAGCAGCGTGGCTCCGACGTATTCGGGTGAAGTGGCGCTGCGTCGCGAACTCAAGGGCGAGGCGGCGGCCCAGACCCGCCAGTCCGCGCAGGGCCTGGCCAAGGCCTACGGCACCCAGCTGCGCGGTCTGTACAGCATTTCCGACGTGGCGCCGAACTTCGCCTATGGCATCCAGGCGGGCAGTTGGCCCAGCAGCGGGGAACTGGTGACGCCGCCTTCGCCGCCCGCGCCCGAGGCACCGATGAACAGCATCGAGAGCACGGGCTCCCGCCTGCGCGAGTCGGTGGAAGCCGGCCCCATCACCTACACCGAAAACGTATACGCCATTTTCCTGATAAGCGACGGAACCTGACCATGTTGTGGATGATCGACAACTACGACAGCTTCACCTACAACCTCGTGCAGTACCTGCAGACGCTGGGCGCCGAGGTCAAGGTGGTGCGCAACGATGCGATGAGCGTGGACGAGATCGCCGCGCAGAAACCCGAGCGCATCGTCATCTCGCCCGGCCCGTGCACGCCCAATGAAGCGGGTGTATCGCTGGAACTGATCGAGCGCCTGGGCCCGACCACGCCGATCCTCGGCGTGTGCCTGGGTCACCAGGGTATCGGCCAGGTCTACGGCGGCACGGTCATCCGTGCCGGCAACATCATGCACGGCAAGACCTCGCCGATCCGCCATGAAGGCAAGGGCGTGTTCGCCGGCCTGCCGGACCGTTACCAGGCCACCCGCTACCACTCGCTGGTGGTGGACAAGAACAGCCTGCCCGACTGCCTGGAAGTGACCGCCTGGACCGAGAACGACGACGGCTCGATCGAAGAGATCATGGGCCTGCGCCACCGCCGGTTCCCGGTGGAAGGCGTGCAGTTCCACCCCGAATCCATCCTCACCGAACACGGCCACGCCCTGCTGCGCAATTTCCTGCAGCGTCCGGCGGCCTGATCCAAGGAGCATTCCCATGAGCTTCTCCCCCCAGGAAGCCCTGCATCGCACCATCGAGCACCGCGAAATCTTCTTCGACGAAATGGTCGACCTGATGCGGCAGATCATGCGCGGCGATGTCTCGCCGATGATGACCGCGGCGATCCTCACCGGCCTGCGCGTGAAGAAGGAGACCGTGGACGAAATCGCCGCGGCGGCCACCGTGATGCGTGAATTCGCCCGGCCAGTGCCGGTGGCCGACACCACGAACCTGGTTGATATCGTCGGTACCGGTGGCGATGGCTCGCACACCTTCAACATTTCCACCTGCGCGATGTTCGTCGCCGCCGCCGCAGGCGCGCGCGTGGCCAAGCACGGCAACCGCAGCGTGTCGTCCAAGTCCGGCAGCGCCGATGCGCTCGAAGCGCTGGGCGCGGTGATCGAGCTGCAGCCGGAGCAGGTGGCGCAGGCCATCGACCGGACCGGCATCGGCTTCATGTTCGCGCCGATCCATCACCCGTCGATGAAGGTGGTGGCCCCGGTCCGCCGCGAAATGGGTGTGCGCACCATCTTCAACATCCTCGGCCCATTGACCAACCCGGCCAGCGCGCCGGCGGTGCTGATGGGCGTGTTCCATCCCGATCTGGTAGGCATCCAGGCGCGCGTGCTGCGCGAACTGGGCACCGAGCGCGCGATGGTGGTCTGGGGTCGCGACAACATGGACGAGATCTCGCTGGGCGCCGGCACCCTGGTCGGCGAGCTGCGCGACGGCAAGGTGCGCGAGTATGAGATCCACCCGGAAGACTTCGGCATCGCCATGTCGGCCAGCCGCAACCTGCGCGTGGACGGGCCGGAGCAATCCATCCAGATGCTGCGCGCCGTGCTGGACAACGAGCCCGGCCCGGCGCTGGACATTGTCGCGCTGAATGCCGGTGCCGCGCTGTACGTGGCCGGCGTGGCCAGCGACATCGGCGACGGCCTGGCCCGTGCCCGTGCCGCCATCGCCAATGGCAGCGCCCGCCAGCGCCTGCAGCAGTATGTCGAGACCACCCGCGCGCTGGTTGCCTGAGCGCGCGGTTCAGCCTGACCCCGTCGATGGCCGATAATGGCCGTCCTCACCGCCCCCGCACCGAACCGAAGACGATGAGCGACATCCTGCAGACGATCCTGGCCCGCAAGGCCGAAGAAGTGGCCCAGCGCCGCGCCCAGCGCCCGCTCGAGGAGCTGCAGGCCGCACTGGCCAGCGCCCCGCCGGTACGTGGCTTCGTGCGCGCGCTGCAGGCGGCGGTGGCCAACGGCGACCCGGCGGTGATTGCCGAGGTGAAGAAGGCCAGCCCCTCCAAGGGCGTGATCCGCCCCGATTTCCGCCCGGCCGACATCGCCGTCAGCTACGAGTTCGGCGGTGCCAGCTGCCTGTCGGTGCTGACCGACGTCGATTTCTTCCAGGGCGCCGACGCTTACCTGCAGCAGGCCCGCGAGGCGTGCACGCTGCCGGTGCTGCGCAAGGACTTCGTCATTGACGCCTACCAGGTGTATGAGGCGCGCGTGCTGGGTGCCGACTGCATCCTGCTGATCGTCGCCGCGCTGGACGATACCCAGCTGGCCACCCTGTCCGAACTGGCCCTGTCGCTGGGCATGGACGTGCTGGTGGAAGTGCATGACATCGACGAACTGGAGCGTGCGCTGCAGGTGCCCGCGCCGATGATCGGCATCAACAACCGCAACCTGCGCACCTTCGAGGTGTCGCTGCAGACCACGCTGGACATGCAGAAGGCGGTGCCGCGTGACCGCCTGCTGGTCACCGAGAGTGGCATCCTCGGCCCGCAGGACGTTGCGTTGATGCGCGATGCGGGCATCCATGCATTCCTGGTCGGCGAGGCCTTCATGCGCGTCGAAGAGCCGGGCGAGGGCCTGCGTCAGCTATTCTTCGCGGCATGACAACGCACTATCCAACGCCGCGCGAGGATGCGCCGCTGGTGGTCTTCGACTTCGACCACACCCTCTACGACGGCGATTCGGGCACCCACCTGTTCGCCTCGCTGATCAAGCGCAACCCGCTGCGCATGCTGGCCGCACTGCTGGTCACGCCGATCGCCGGGCCGCTGGTGGCGATGCTGCCGACCCGCCGAACGGGTATTTCGGTCTATGTGTGGATCGGCAGCTTCGGCCTGCACCGTGCGCGCGATTTCAACAAGGTGATCGACGCCTACGTGCTGCGCAACGAGGCGCAGATGCGCGCCAAGCTGCTGCCGCAGGCGCTGGACATCTTTGCGGCGCATCGCGCCAAGGGGGACCGCGTGGTGGTCGCCACCGGTGCGCCGCCGGAACTGGCCCGCGCGATCCTGGCCTTCGTGGCCCACCAGGACGTGCCGGTGATCGGCACCGAGGTCGGCCCGCGGCTGGGCGGCGTCGGCCCGACCCGCCACTGCCACAACGAAGAAAAGATGCGCATGCTGCGCGAGCGCGGCTACGGCGATATCGATATCGCCTACTCCGACAGCACGGCCGACCTGCCGCTGCTGCTGGCAGCCAAGGCGCCGGTGGTGGTGAACCCGAAGCCGGGCCGGGTGGACTTCTTCCGCCGCGTGCTGCCGGCCGGCACCCGCATCCTCAACTGGGGCTGCGTGGACCGCGGCGGCGACAAGGCCTGATCCGAGCCTGTTGTAGCGCCGAGCCATGCTCGGCTGCTCTTCGTGGCGGTATCCGTGCGCCATCAGCCGAGCATGGCTCGGCTCTACAGGGGATGACTCAGCGATACAGGTGCCCGTACACCGCATGGCCGATCTGGAACAGGCTGATCCCCAGCACCAGCACGCCAACGGCCACCAGCACCCAGCGCTCTTTCACCCGCTTGACCAGGATCGCCGCCACCGGCGCGGCCATCATGCCGCCGATCAGCAGGCCGGCGACGATCTGCAGATGCTGCACGCCCATCGACAACAGGAAGGTCGCTGACACCGTCAACGTGACCACGAACTCGGCTGCGTTGACTGTTCCGATGGTGGTGCGCGCCTGGCCGCCGCGGGCGAGCAGGGTGGACGTCGCGATCGGCCCCCAGCCACCGCCGCCGCTGGCGTCGAGCAGGCCCGCGAAGAAGCCCAGCACCGGTACCCGGCGGATCTCGCCCTTGGGCATCCAGCGTCCGGCGGCGCGGGCCAGGATGATGATCGCCAGCACCAGCAGGTACAGGTAGATCAGTGGCCGGATGATCTCGCCCGGGATCTGCGTGAGCACGTACGCGCCCACGGCACCGCCCACCGCGCCGGGCAGGGCCAGGCGCAGGAACAGGCGTTTATCGACATTTCCGGCGGCAAGGTGCGACACGCCCGAGGCGCCGGTGGTGAACACTTCGGCGGTGTGGATGCTGGCGCTGACCTGCGCCGGTGGCAGGCCCATGCTCAGCATCACCGACGAGGACACCAGGCCGAAGGCCATGCCCAAGGCGCCGTCGACCAGCTGTGCGCCGAGACCGATGAGGATGAACCACCAGAATTCGCTGCTCAGTTCCATGCACCGAGCCTAGCGCGCGAAGGAGTGCGGACCAAGGTCCGCACCCACCGGGTGCTCAACGGTCAACGGGTGCCGTACAGCACCACGGTCTTGCCGCGTGCATGCAGCAGGCCGTCGGTCTGCAGCTTCTTCAGCACGCGGCCGGCCATTTCGCGCGAGCAGCCGACCAGGCGGGCCAGTTCCTGGCGCGACACGCGCAGCTGGCTGCCCTGCGGATGGCTCATCGCTTCCGGTTCCTGCGCCAGATCGTGCAGTGTGCGCACGATTCGATCGGTAACGTCCAGGAATGCCAGGCGGCTGGCTTTGCGGCTGGTATCGAGCAGGCGCTTGGAGATCTGCTGGCCCAGCGCGTACAGCAGGCGCGGGGCGTCGGCGGACAGCGGGCCGAGGAACAGCTGGTGCAGGCGCTCGTAGCTGATTTCGGCCAGTTCGCAGGCGGTACGGGTCCGCAGGATCACCTCGCGGCGGTCCGATTCGACGAACAGGCCCATTTCGCCAACGAACTCGCCGGCACCGAAGTAGCCCAGCACAAGCTCGCGATCATCATCTTCCTCGGCCATGATCGAAACCGAGCCGCTGACAACGTAATACAGGGTTCCCGCCGGGTCACCGGGTCGGAAGACGTCGGTACGGGTGGGATATCGCCGCCGGTGGCTGTGCGCCAGGAAACGATCGATGGTGGCGATATCCAAGGCCAGTGGACTGCTAGCTAGGCGCACGGTTGACACGATAGGGGCGCTCCCTCTGCGCATGAACGGATTCACGGGGTCGATAGCGGAGCTTAACCAGCGCAATTGTTAAGGGCAAACAGTGTGCCAGAACTCTTGCGTCTTCACGTTCCCCCCGGGGGCAGTTTGCCCCATAATTCCCCCTTTCCCTTCTTACACAGGAATCGACCGCCGTGGTCAAGCCGTTGCCTCGCCTGAGGCTGCAGGGTTTCAACAACCTCACCAAGGCGCTGAGCTTCAACATCTATGACGTGTGTTACGCGCGCACCGAAGAGGAGCGTCAGCGTTACATTGAATACATCGATGAAGAGTACAACGCCGACAGGCTGACTCAAATCTTGACCGATGTCGCCGAGATCATCGGCGCCAACATCCTGAACGTGGCCCGCCAGGACTACGACCCGCAGGGTGCCTCGGTGACCATCCTGATCTCCGAAGAGCCGGTGATCGACAAGAAGCTGGCCGGCAAGGAGCTGATCTCCGACGCCGTGGTCGCGCACATGGACAAGAGCCACATCACTGTCCACACCTACCCGGAAACCCATTCGCAGGAAGGTATCGCGACGTTCCGCGCGGATATCGACGTGGCCACCTGTGGCGTCATTTCCCCGCTGAAGGCCCTGAACTACCTGATCGAGAGCCTTGAGTCGGACATCGTGATCATGGACTACCGCGTCCGTGGCTTCACCCGCGATGTGAAGGGCAAGAAGCACTTCATCGACCACAAGATCAACTCGATCCAGAACTTCCTGGCCAAGAACATCAAGTCGCGTTACGAGATGTTCGACGTCAACGTCTACCAGGAAAACATCTTCCACACGAAGATGCACCTGAAGGACTTCGACCTGGACCAGTACCTGTTCGAGGAGAAGGCCAAGAACCTGTCGTTCAAGGAACGCATGAAGATCGAAGCGCTGCTCAAGCGCGAGATCGAAGAGCTGTTCCACGGCCGCAACCTGTCCGAGTAAGCCCCATGCGCGATGCCCGCAGGCATCGCCACCCAGGCGGGACGACCCGCCCCGTGGAACCAGTGCCCCGCACGCGTTACAGTTCCACGGTGATGTACCGACCCACGGCCCGGTGTGAAAACACCGGGCCGTTTCGTTTTTCTCAAAAAAGGTAAGGAGCCCCCACCCATGCCCTGGATCCATCTGTTGCTGGCCGGTCTGTTCGAGATCGGTTTCGCACTTGGAATGAAGTACTCCGAAGGCTTCAGCAAACCCCTGCCTACCGTTGCCACGGTGGTGTCCGCATTGATCAGCCTGTACCTGATGAGCCAGGCGATGAAGAGCATCCCGGTCGGTACGGCCTATGCGATCTGGACCGGCATCGGCGCCCTGGGCGTGGCGGTGCTGGGTATCTACCTGTTCAACGACAGCGCCTCACCGGCCCGCCTGGCCTGCGTGGGCCTGATCGTGGCCGGTGTGATCGGCCTGAAGCTGGTCTCGCCCAATTGATTGACGGGGTCGGATCCCTTTTCCGCGGGAAAAGGGCTCTGACCCCATCATGGATCACGGACCGTAAGGGGGCAGAGCCCTTTCCCGATGGGAAAGGGATCCGACCCCGGCGGGTTCCCTACAGCCGGTAGGCGATGGTCTTCATGACCTTGGAGGCCACCGCCATCACCCCCGGAATCGGGAACGGCAGGCGGCGTGCGCCGGCCTGCTCGGCGTGGACCGCATGGCGGGCCTCGTCGTCCTTCATCACCGCGATGACCGCGCGGCTGCGCAGGTCGCCGGCCGGCAGGTCGACCAGATGCTCGTCCAGATGGGCCTCCACCTGGCGCTCGGTCTCGACCACGAAGCCCAGGTTCCAGCCGTCGCCGCGCAGCCCGGCCAGGGTGCCGATGGTGTAGCTGCCGGCGTACCACAGCGGGTTGAACAGGCTCGGACGGCTGTCCAGCTCACGCAGTCGGGTGGCGCACCAGGCCAGGTGGTCGGTTTCTTCCTGCGCCGCTTCCAGCAGGTGTTCGCGCGTGGCCGGGTCGCGGGCCACGGCGGCCTGGCCGAAATACAGGCCCTGCGCGCAGACCTCGCCGACGTGGTTGATCCGCATCAGGCCCGCGGCGTGGCGCCGCTCGGCGCTGTCCATGCCGGGCTCGTCGGTGTCCGCGGCCGGGTAGGGGCGGGCCGCCGGCGGATTGCCGAACACTGTGTCCAGGGCGCGCTGCGCCTCGGTCAGCAGGTGGTCCAGCGGGGTGGTCTGGCGGAGCACGGTCATGGCAGTACGGGGTGGGGCGGAAGACCCCTCGATTCTCGCCCGGCCCCGCGCCCCTGCCAACCCGGCCCAGGGGGCGGGTTGCGCGCCCCCGGCAAGATGAGTACAATCCCGCCTCTTACGCTTCACCTTTTCACAACGCGTGGCAGAGTTCCGGCGAGCCTTTCGCCGCAATGAGCCCGACCTAACCTAGAGTTCTTCATGAGCACTTTCACTGCCAAGAACGAGACCGTCCAGCGCGACTGGTACCTCGTCGACGCCGAGGGCAAGACCCTGGGCCGTCTCGCCACCGAGCTGGCCCGCCGTCTGCGTGGCAAGCACAAGCCGGTCTACACCCCGCACGTTGATACCGGCGACTACCTGGTCGTCATCAATGCAGAAAAGATTGCCGTCACCGGCAAGAAGCTGCAGGACAAGATGTATCACCGTTTCACCGGTTACATCGGCAACCTGAAGACCGAGTCCCTGGCCCAGGCGCTGGAGCGCCACCCGGAGCGCGTGATCGAGATCGCCGTGAAGGGCATGCTGCCGAAGGGCCCGCTGGGTCGCCAGATGTACCGCAAGCTCAAGGTCTACGCCGGCACTGAGCATCCGCACGCCGCACAGCAGCCGCAGGTTCTGGATATCTAATCATGGCTATCACTCAAAACTACGGCACTGGCCGCCGCAAGTCCTCCACCGCTCGCGTGTTCCTGCGCAAGGGTTCGGGCAACATCACCGTCAATGGCCGTCCGCTGGACGAGTTCTTCGGTCGTGAGACCGCGCGCATGATCGTGCGCCAGCCGCTCGAGCTGACCAAGAACACCGAGAGCTTCGACATCCTGGTCACCGCCGCTGGCGGCGGCACCACCGGCCAGGCCGGTGCGATCCGTCTGGGCATCGCCCGTGCTCTGGTCGAGTACGACGAAACCCTGAAGTCCGAGCTGCGCAAGGCTGGCTTCATGACCCGTGACGCCCGTGAAGTCGAGCGTAAGAAGGTCGGTCTGCACAAGGCCCGTCGCGCCACCCAGTTCTCCAAGCGCTGATTTACCGCGCCTGGCTGGGCTCCTTCGGGAGCCCGCTGGATGGAAAAGCAAAAGCCCGGCTTCGGCCGGGCTTTTGTCGTTTCGGGGGAGTGTGCATTGGAGGGGGTGGGGTCAGGGCCTTTTCCTGCGGAAAAGGATCCGACCCTGTGTCTCTGTAGAGCCGAGCCGATGCTCGGCTGCTCCTGGTCGGTGGGATGCGCGACCAAATTAAAAGCAAAAGGCCAGATCTTTCGATCTGGCCTTTTGCTTTTAATTTGGCTGCCCCGGATGGATTCGAACCACCGAATGCCTGAGTCAGAGTCAGGTGCCTTACCGCTTGGCGACGGGGCAAAACGTGCAACTATTTTCTCACTTTTCACGCTGAAAAACAACTTGATTTTCAGTGTGGTGGCTATGGGTGGACTCGAACCACCGACCCCAGCATTATGAGTGCTGTGCTCTAACCGGCTGAGCTACATAGCCTTGGTGAGCCCGCTATTCTGCGGATGTGTATCGACCCTGTCAACACTTTTGTGTCGTGCTTGTGGGCCGACAGAGGGCATGGGATAGTCCCGGCCAGTAGATTTTCTTAGGAGTCCGCATCGTGATCGATCCGGACGGCTATCGACCGAACGTCGGCATCGTGCTGATG
The DNA here is from genome assembly GCF_030237085.1 of Stenotrophomonas maltophilia group sp. Smal32. Classification (NCBI taxonomy): domain Bacteria; kingdom Pseudomonadati; phylum Pseudomonadota; class Gammaproteobacteria; order Lysobacterales; family Lysobacteraceae; genus Stenotrophomonas; species Stenotrophomonas maltophilia group sp. Smal32. The sequence continues at coordinate 10,102 of NZ_JASJSI010000060.1, read as the reverse complement.
CGGCAGGACGGCCAGGTGTTCTGGGCACGACGTGTGCGCCGGGATGGCTGGCAGTTCCCGCAGGGTGGCATGAACACCGACGAGACGCCTGTCGAGGCCATGTATCGTGAACTGCAGGAAGAGACCGGCCTGCTGCCTGAGCATGTGGAAGTGCTTGGGGCGACACCCGGCTGGCTGCGCTACAAGCTGCCGGCGCGGGCCATCCGCCGCAACGAGCGGCAGGTCTGCATCGGCCAGAAGCAAGTCTGGTTCCTGCTGCGCCTGACCGGCGACGAATCCCACGTGAAGCTGGACCACACCGACTCGCCCGAGTTCGACCACTGGCGCTGGGTGGACTTCTGGTACCCGGTGGAGCATGTGGTGATGTTCAAGCGTGGCGTCTATGCGCGTGCGTTGCGACATCTGGCGCCGCTGGCGCGCGGGGTGGCCGGGCAGGGGGTTACCGCCATGCCCAAGAGCGCCGCCGAGGCCTGGATGCCGGGCCATACTGCAGGGCATGACCGCCCACGCAAGCGCCCGCGGACCCGCGGCTACTGGCCGAAGAAGGCCACGGGCGACGGCCCGGCCAGCTGACGGGCTGAACGGTATCGAGAATGGTTCAGGTCTCTGATTGACAACCATTCTCGTTTCCATTGGAATAGCCAACAGGCCGCTTCTGGCCTGTCAGCCCGGTCCACGCCTGTGTACGTCTGCATCTGCAACGGAGTCACCGACCACCAGATCCGCGAAGCCGCCAGCAATGGCGTCACCTCGGTGGCCGAACTGACCATGCGTACCGGTTGCGGCGCTACCTGTGGTTCCTGCCTGGACATGGCCGGCGACCTGCTGGCCAAGGCGCGTGCCACCCACGATCTGCCGCTGCCGGTATTGGGCCTGGCCCAGGTCGCCTGATCGCTTCTTCGCGGCGCATTGACGCCGCGCTTTCGCATCCTTCACCTGCGGCCGCATAGGCCAATGCGCACGATTCGCGTTCCTTCACGACTGCATGCAAGGCGCTAAAGTGCCTGCGTTTTCAGCGTGCAGGAGCATCCCCATGAAGGGCGACACCAAGGTCATCGAATTCCTCAACAAGGTCCTCTACAACGAGCTGACCGCGATCAACCAGTATTTCCTGCACGCCAAGATGCTGAAGAACTGGGGCATCAAGGAACTGGCCGAACACGAGTACAAGGAATCGATCGACGAGATGAAGCATGCCGACATGCTCGCCGACCGCATCCTGTTCCTCGAAGGCCTGCCGAACTTCCAGGCACTGGGCAAGCTGCGCATCGGCGAGAACCCGACCGAGATCCTGCAGTGCGACCTGTCGCTGGAACGCGATGGCGTGGTCACCCTGCGCGAGGCCGTGGCCTATTCCGATTCGGTCGGCGACTACGTCAGCCGCCAGCTGTTCGTGAAGATCCTCGATTCGGAAGAAGAGCACATCGACTGGCTGGAAACCCAGCTGGACCTGATCGAGCGCATCGGCGAACCGAAGTACCTGCTGAGCAAGCTGGAAGAGTGAGTCAGCCGGCCTGGCCGGCGCGATGCTGTGCCAGGTAGCCCGTCAGTGCCACGCGCGCACGGGCGAATTCCGCAACCAGCAGCGCCACCGCCACTGCGGGGCGCTGCAGGCTGCCGCTGCGGGCTTCGTGCTCGATGCGCTGCGCGACTGCCGACAGCGACAGTGCGCCCACGTTCGCGCTGGATGACTTGAGGCTGTGCGCGACGGCCTGCAGGCGGGGCTCGTCGCCGGCCTGCGCGGCCTGCTGCAGCTGCTGCACCATCGTCGGCGTATCCTCCAGGAATACCGAGATGATCTGGATGGCGGTATCGCCGATCACCGCGTGCAGCTCGTCCAGCACGTCGCGGTCCAGCACCGGCTGTGGCTTGGAGCCGACTCGGCTCTACCGAAGGCTGTCCCGGTGATGCAGCTTTCCCGCCCCCCCAGCGCTGCAGCAGCGCATGCAGGGTGGCACGTGCGATCGGCTTGGACAGGTAGTCGTCCATGCCGGCCTGCAGGCAGCGCTCGCGGTCACCAGCCATGGCATTGGCGGTCATCGCGATGATCGGCAGGCGTGGGCGCCCGTTCTCCACTTCCTCGGCGCGCCAGCGGCGGGTGGCGGCATAGCCGTCCAGAACCGGCATCTGGCAGTCCATCAGCACGACATCCACGCCCCCTTCGCGAAGGGCGACCAATGCCTGCTCGCCATCGGCGGCGTTGCGCACCACGCACTGGAACACGCCTAGCAGCTGCTCGGCCACCATGCGGTTGACCGTGTTGTCCTCCACCAGCAGCACGCGCAGGTGCAACGGCGGCAGCATGGGCGTGGGCTGCCCCGGTTCGGCATTGGCCAGCAGCGCGGCAGGGCGTGCATGCGCGACCGGTGCCGCCAGCAGTGCGTGCAGCGCAGCGTCGTCGAAATGCGCGGGTAGCTGCCGCTGGCGCGGGCGCGCTGGAAGGGCATCGTCCTGCAGCCACAGCACCTGCAGGGCGTCGTCCTCGCCACGCTCGGCCAACGCCTGTTGCAGCGTCGCTTCACCGATGCGGCGGGCGCGTGCATCGACCAGCAGCCAGGCTGGTGCCGGTTGCCCCGGCCTCGGTATCGCGCGCAGGCGCTCGACCACGGCATCGAACTGCGCCATGGCGTGCACCGGCAGTCCATGATGGGCCGCGATGCGCTCGATGCGTGCCTGCAGGATCGCATCGCTGCTGAACAGCAGCAGCGAGTCTGGCGTGCGCGCCATGGCCGGCAGGTCGCCGGGCACCTTCAGCAACGGGATCTCGAACCAGAACGTGGCGCCCTGGCCGGGCGTGGACTGCACGCCGATGCGCCCGTGCATCAGGTCGATGATGCGCTTGCAGATCGCCAGGCCCAGGCCGGTGCCACCGTAGATGCGGGTCGTTGAGGCATCGGCCTGGCTGAAGGACTGGAAGAGGCGCGCCTGCAGTGCCTCGTCGATGCCGATGCCGGTGTCGATGACCTCAAAGCGCAGCTGGTGCTGTGCCGCACCTTCGCCCAGGCGCTGCACGCGCAGCTGCACCTGGCCGCGTGCGGTGAACTTGATCGCGTTGGCCAGCAGGTTGCTCAACACCTGGCGCAGTCGTACCGGGTCGCCACGCACCGGCAGGCGCACCGACGGGTCCAGCTGCAGCCCCAGCGACAGGCCCTTGGCGTCGGCGGCGCGCTGCATGAGCTGCACCACGCCATCCAGCAGGTCACGCAGGTTGAAACTGGTGATCTCCAGTTCCAGTGCCTGCGCTTCCAGCCGCGAGTAGTCGAGGATGTCGTCGACGATGCGCAGCAGCTGCTGCGAGCTGGCCGAGGCGGTGGCCAGCATCTGCCGCTGGTCCTCGCCCAGCGGGCCGCGTGCGATCAGCTCCAGCATCGGCAGGATGCCGTTGAGCGGCGTACGGATCTCGTGGCTCATCGTGGCCAGGAACTCACCCTTGGCCAGCACGGCCGCCTCTGCGGCCTGCTTGGCCTGCAGCAGCTGCTGTTCCAGCTGCCCCTGGCGTTCGGTGGTGCGGCGCAGCTGGTCACGTTCGCTGGCCAACGCGCTGCGCTCACGCTGCAGGAGGGCCAGTGCATGGTTGCGCGCGCGCAGGCGCAGGCCCAACAGCAGCGCCGTGATGGAGGCCGCGGCAAGGGCAACCAGCAGCGCGACCCACATCGGCACGTCAGAGCACCGCGTTGTGGAAGTCGAAGTTCAGATCGCTGCCGGCAGACTGCACCATGTTGCCCTGGATGTAGTCGACACCGCCCACCCACATCGCGGCGGCAGCCTGTGGATCTTCGATCTGCTGGCCGATGATCTGCTGCCCGGCGGCGTGTGCCCGCTCGATTGCCCGGCGCAGCTCTTCGCGCGTGGCCGGATTGGAATGGCTGCTGGAGAAGCGCGCGGCCATGCGCACGAACGACAACGGCAGCTGGGTCAACAGCGCATCGGCTTCGCCCCCGGGCTCGAACTGGCTCAGGCAGAAACGCACGCCGGCCCCTGCCATGCGTTCGCCGAACTGCTGCAGCGGCACGGTGTGGATCAGCGCATCCGGCAGGCGCACGTCGATCACCAGCGCACTGCCGGGCAGGCCGCGCTGCTGCAGTGATTCCAGCAGCCAGTCGGCGAAGGCATCGCGCTGCAGGGTGCGCAGTGACTGTGAGACGAACAGGTTCAGCGGTTGCGTCGCGTGCCGGTACAGGTCGAGCAGCCCCAGTGCATGGTCCATCACCTGCTGGTCGAGATCGGCGATGCGCCCCGCGGCTTCCGCGGCCGGAATCACCTGGCCTGCCGCCAGCAGCGTACCGTCGGCCTGGCGAAGGCGCAGCAGCAGCTGGTATTGCGCGGTATTGCCGCCGGCGACGGCGACGATCGGCTGGTAGGCCAGTTCAAGCTGGCCTTCCAGCAGTGCCAGGTGTTCCTGCTCGCTGATCACGTCGCGGTGCACGTGGCCGGCCACGCCGGCGCTGAGCAGGCGTGCCTGCAGGGTGGTGCGCTCGACCGCTTCCAGCGCGCTGTTGGCATCGTCGAAGCCCGGCGACAGCGGTGCATAGCCGACCACGCCGCGCAGGTGCACGGATTCGTCATCGCGGATCACGAAGGCCCGCGCCGACAACTGCTCGCGCAGCGCAGCGGCAATGCCTTCCAGGCTGTCCTCGCTGACATTGCGCGCAAGCAGCAGGAAGCTGTTGTCGTTCAGGCGCGCCAGCAAGTGCGGGTGCCCGGCTTCTGCCAGGCGTTGCCCGGCCTGCACCATCAGGCGCTCGAAGGCGGCATAGCCATAGCGCTCGCGCAGGCCCAGTGCGCTGGATATCTCGACGAACAGCACGCCGCCCTGGTCGCGGTGGGCGAGCGCGGCGTTGAGCTGCTGCAGCACGTGATGCCGCGTCGGCAGCCCGGTTTCCGGATTGCTGGTGGCCGGGGTGCCGGATACGCCGGGCAGGGTTGCGGCCTGCGCCCGCGCGCGGCGGATGCGGTTGGCCACGGCGGCGATCAGGTGGCGCGGGCGGATCGGCTTGCTCAGGTAGTCGTCGGCGCCACTGTCGAGCACCTCGAACTGGCGTTCCGGGTCCGGGTCGCCGCTGAGGAACACGATGGGCAGCAGCTGCAGGCCGGGCTGCTGGCGGATCAGCGCGGTCAGGCGCATTCCGTCCAGGCCGGGCAGGTGCAGGTCCATCAGGATCAGGTCGGGGCGATGTTCCTTGATCGCCTGCAGCGCGTCATCGGCATCGCTGTGCACGATCGCCTGCATGCCGGCGCCGTGCAGCACGCTCTGTGCGAACAGCGCCTGGGCACGATCATCCTCGACGATCAGCACGCGGTAGGGCGAATCGGAATGCAGCGGTGCGGGGTCATTGCTGCCGGCCTCTGCCAGCAGGGATGGGCCGGGCAGCGGTGGCGGTGCGCTGCCAATCCCAGGGGGTGTATCGACGGCCGCCAGCGGTGCGGCTGACGCCGGTGCTGCCGTGACCGCGGCCGCCGGGCCTGGCGCCCAGCGTTGCCAATGGTCGGCCGGAGGGGTTTCAGCGCGTCCCGGGCGGGCGCCCGCGGGGGATTCGTTTGCGGCCATCGGTGCTCCTGGTGTTCGCGTCCATTATGCGACAAGCCCGGCGATCAACCGGTGCCGGGCTGGCGTGCACTGTCGGGCGACGCAGTGCGTGCCAGCCAGCGCACGCCCTTCCACAGGGCGCGCCAGACCAGCCACACCAGCAGTGCGCCGGCCAGGCTGCAGGCCAGCACCACGATCAGCGCGATCCACGGGTGTGCCAGGGCCAGGGCCAGGCCACCGACCACCACGGTGTCCTCGGCGGCGGAGGCGACCCAGTTGCTGGCCGGTTCCGGCGACGTGTTGAGCAGGGCACGGGTGCCGGCTTTCAAGCCATGGCTGGCCAGCGCAACACCGGCACCGGCGGCGAGTGCACCGGTGCCGAGCTGGCCGTCCGGCGACAGCGTGGCCGCGGCGAGGAAAGCACCCGCAGGCACGCGTGCCAGGGTCTGCACCAGGTCCCAGGCCGAGTCCACGCCGGGGATCTTGTCGGCGAAGAATTCGGTCACCGCCAGTGCCGCCGAGGTGCCCAGCACCCACCACGATTCGGTGGCCTGCAGAGCGGGGGGCAGGTCGACCCAGCCGAGCAGGCCGGCCAGGCCGACGCCGAATACGGTGAGGTAGACGCGGATGCCGGCCAGCCAGGCCAGCAGGATGCCGATCACGAACAGGTGGGCTTCGGTCATGGCGGTGCTCCGGCGACGGAACTGTGCAGGGGGCCACACTATCGGCGATGGCGTGCCTGAACGCCACAGACCGTGGCCGGCCAGTGCGCAGGAAACCCACCCGTCCTGTCATACACTAGCCCGTCGTTTGCCACAGGGGCCGTACCGGCGTCGCCCTCGCGATGCCCCGGAATCCACCCATGACCAACCGTCCTCCCATGCGCGTGCAGGTCCGCCTGCCCGGCGCGCCACAACCGCCGGCCGACCGCCGCCGCCTGCTGGTGATCGGCGGCATCTGGCTGCTCAGCCTGGTGCTGGCGGTACTGGGCGGCTGCTGGATGGCCACGCCGCGCGATGCGCAGGGCCAGCGCCTGCAGGCCGCCGAGAAGCGCGCCGAGACGCTGCAGGCACAGCTGACCGAACTGCGCCAGAAGCAGGCCACGCTGGAAGCTTCCGATCGCATCAGCCGCGCCGCCAATACCGAGGTGCAGTCCTCCCTGGCCGAGCGCGATGAGGAAATCGCCGGCCTGCGTGCCGACGTCGCCTTCTATGAGCGCCTGGTGGGCTCGACCAGCCAGCGCAAGGGCCTGAACACCCATTCGATCGAGTTCAGCCCGGAAGCGGCCGGCACCTGGCAGTACACCGCCGTGCTGACCCAGAACCTCAACCGCGGTGCCATCAGCCAGGGGCAGATGCGTTTCACCGTGGAAGGCGTGAAGAACGGCAAGCTGGCCACGATCAGCTGGGATGATCTGCACCAGCGCAGCAAGGTGCCGGGACAGGATTACTCGTTCCGGTACTTCCAGCAGATCACCGGCAGCGTGATGCTGCCGGCTGACTTCACCCCGCAACGCGTGCGGGTGACATTGGGGAGTGGTACGGGGGGTACCACCCAGGTATTCGACTGGAAACAGGCCGGTGCGCCGGCCAGCAAAGGGGAGTAGGCAGATGTTCGGAAGCAGCAAATCCAACCGTGAAGGCCAGCTGGTGGTGGATGCCCTGATCGGCAACCAGGTGGTGATCCGCGGTGATGTGGAATTCAGTGGTGGCCTGTACGTGGAAGGCCGCATCCACGGCAAGGTGATCGCCGCCGAAGGCGCCAGCGGCGCGACCCTGACGGTCGCCGAGCATGGCGTGATCGAGGGCGAGATCCGCGCCCAGGTGGTGGTCATCAGCGGTCGCCTCGATGGCGATGTGCATGCCACCGAGAAGGTCGAGCTGACCCCGAGCGCGCGGGTCAACGGCAACGTCCATTACCAGGTGGTGGAGATGAATGCGGGCGCCCAGCTGAACGGCCGCCTGATCCATGCCAGCGCGCCGATGGCGGCCCTGCCGGCCCCGGAAGGCGACGACGCCAATGGTGGCAAGGGTGACACTGCCGCACGCCGCAAGCTGGCCGAAGCGATGGCTTGAAAGCCATCGTCGGCGCCCCCATGCTGACGGCATGAGCACGCTAGTCTCCCTGCCCGGCGCCACCCCGGCCGCCGCGCCCGATTACCAGTCGCTGGAGCGCCCGCTGAACTTCACCGAGTCGGCGGCCGCCAAGGTCAAATCCCTGATCCAGGAAGAGGGCAACCCCGACCTGGCATTGCGCGTGTACATCGAAGGCGGCGGCTGTTCCGGTTTCCAGTACGGGTTCGAGTTCGACGAGAACCGTGCCGACGATGACCTGGCGGTGCAGACCAGCGGGGTGACCCTGCTGGTCGACCCGCTGAGCCTGCAGTACCTGATGGGCGCCGAGGTGGACTACACCGAGAGCCTGACCGGTGCGCAGTTCGTGATCCGCAACCCGAACGCCAAGACCACCTGCGGCTGCGGCAGCAGCTTCAGCATGTAGGCAGGGCGCGGGGCCTGCGTCCCGCGCGACAAGGTGTGTGGAGCAAGCTCCACACCTGCAGACGGTTTCGGCAAAGCCTGCGGCTTGCCACCTGCATCGATTGGCGGCACGCTTGCCGGATGCCCAATACTCCTTCGCCGCTTTCCGGTTTCGCCTTCGTGGGCGAACCGCTGGAGCGCGCCGATGCCCTGCGCGAAGATGCCGATGCACTGGCGCGCCTGTGGCCGGGTGCGCGCATTCTGGTGCTCGATCAGGACGGCAGCGCCTTCACCGGCGATGACGACCAGCCGCTGGCACTGACCGGCGCCGACATCGGCGGCGGTCCCGGCTCCGCGATCTTCCTCGGCCTGCGCGGGGAACAAGCGTGGTTCTCGGTTGAAGCCGCCAGCGTCACCGTCACCGCACCACGTCGCCTCGACCTGCGCCAGGCCGCCCTACTGTGGTCGGTGGCTGATGCGACCGCTTTCAGCTACGCCCGTGGCATGTCCTACTGGCACTCGCGCACCCGTTTCTGCGGTGTATGCGGTGGTGCCGTGGCGTTTGCCCGCGGCGGCTTCGTGGGGCGTTGCGCGCAGTGTTCCACCGAGCACTACCCGCGTGTCGACCCCGCTGTGATCGTGGCGGTTGAAAACCAGGGCCGCCTGCTGCTCGGCCGCCAGTCGAACTGGGCGCCACGTCGCTACTCGGTGCTGGCCGGCTTTGTCGAACCGGGCGAAACCTTCGAGCAGACCGTGGTGCGCGAAGTCCACGAGGAGAGCAAGGTGCGGGTGACCGCCTGCCAGTACCTCGGTTCGCAACCCTGGCCATTTCCGGGAGCGCTGATGGTTGGCTTCCGCGCGCAGGCGCACGCCGATCTGCCGATCGTGGATGGTGAACTGGAGGACGCGCGCTGGTTCAGTGCCGAGGAGGTCGGTGCCGCGCTGGCACGTGATGACCAGGACGATGGCGAGGGTATCCGCCTGTCACCGCCGATCTCGATTTCGCGAGGGCTGATCGAGCACTGGTACCGGCAGCAGAAGGGCTGAGCCAGGCCGGTGGGGGCGCCTGTATTGCCGCCACCTGAACACGGCACGGGTTACAGTCCGGTTCACCGCTGAGGGTGCCGCTGCGGCAGGTAAGGTAGCGACGCCGAGCGATCTGTTTCGTAGGGAGACCCGCCATGTTCACCACTCTGGCCGCCGTGCTGGTCGCACTGGCCCTGGGCCATGTCGCTCCGGCTGCTGCTGCCTCGCTGCGCCGTTTCTACGGCTTCCGGCGCTGGTTGGGCTGGCTGGACGCGCATGGTGGAAAGGCCTGGCAGGGGCCGGCGGGCGTTGCCCTGGCACTGCTGCCGCCGCTGCTGCTGATGGGCCTGCTGGCCTGGCTGCTGCGCGGGGCACTGTTCGGCCTGCCGTCGCTGTTGCTGGGCGTGGCGGTGCTGGCCTGGTGCTGGGGCCCGCGTGACCTGGACCGCGATATCGAAGCCATCATCGATGCCGACGATGCAGCGACGCGGCAGGCCGCAGTGCGCAACCTGCAGTCGGCCGGCGGCAGCCTGCGCGAAGACATTCCGTCGCTGGTCGAGGCGACGGTGCTCAACGCACTGCGGCGCTGGTTCGCGGTGTTGTTCTGGTTCCTGCTGCTGGGCCCGGCCGGCGCGTTGGGTTACCGGCTGCTGGCGCTGATGGCGGAGAGCCCGATGCGCGCACGCGTGCCGGTGGAGCCGCTGGCGCTGGCGCAGCGCCTGCTGGGCTGGATCGAGTGGCCGGTGGCGCAGCTGATGGCGTTCTCGATGGCGCTGGTGGGCAATTTCGATACGGCGTGGAAGGCCTGGCGCCAGGCGCACGGTGAGCGCCTGGCAGGCAACATCGGCTTCCTGGGTGCGGTGGCGCGGGCCAGCGTCAATGCCGAACTGCGCGAAGACGCGCACGATTACACCGAGGCAGGGCTGTTGCCGGTGTGGCAGCGGTTGCCGGACCTGCGCGATGCGATGAGCCTGGTGTGGCGGATGCTGCTGCTGTGGCTGGCGATCCTTGCCTTGCTGGTGATTGCAGGCTGGGTGACGTAGGTGTTTTTGCAGGGCTTGCAGCCCTGCAC
>NZ_JASJSI010000005.1:71963-100325 GCF_030237085.1 Stenotrophomonas maltophilia group sp. Smal32 | reverse complement strand
TGCTTCTGCTGTTGCTTCGGCCCTGGCTTGCAGCAGGTGCAGGGCTGCAAGCCCTGCAAACCCACCCTCCCTCAGTGAACAGCAGGCCGCGACGGCGGCAGCCACGCCGCCACGATGCCGAGCAGCGGCAGGAACGCGGTCAGGTGGTACACGTACTCGATGCTGGTCTTGTCCGCCAGCAGGCCGAGCACGGCTGCACCCAACCCGCCCATGCCGAACGCGAAGCCGAAGAACAGGCCGGACACCATGCCGATGCGGTGCGGCATCATTTCCTGCGCATAGACCACGATCGCCGAGAATGCCGATGACAGCACGAAACCGATCAGCACGGCCAGCACCGTGGTCCAGAACAGATCCGCATGCGGCAGCATCAGCGCGAACGGCGCCACGCCCAGGATCGAGGTCCAGATGATCGGCTTGCGGCCAATGCGATCACCCAGCGGACCACCCAGGAAGCCGCCGGCGGCCGACGCCACCAGGAACGCGAACAGGTGCAGCTGCGCCTGTGCCACCGGAATCCCGAAGTGATGGATCAGGTAGAAGGTGAAGTAGCTGCCGATGCTGGCCATGTAGAAGTACTTGCTGAAGATCAGCACCAGCAGGATCGCCAGCACCTTGGCCACGGTGCGCGGCGGATGGCGCGGGGCCATCGACGCGGTGCTGACCGGGCGCGGGGTGCCCAGGTGCAGCGCGTACCAGCGGCCGACATAGGTCAGCAGCGCGATGCCGATCAGTGCAGCGCCAGCAAACCACGACGCGGCATGCTGGCCATACGGCACGATCACCGCCGCAGCGATCAGCGGGCCGAGCGCGGTACCGAAGTTGCCGCCGACCTGGAACACCGATTGCGCGAAGCCATGGCGACCGCCCGAGGCCAGCCGCGCGATGCGCGAGGCTTCCGGATGGAAGATGGCCGAACCAATGCCGACCATCGCCGCCGCCATCAGCACCATCGCGTAGTTCGGTGCGAAGCCGAGCAGCAGCATGCCGCACAGGGTCGAGGCCATGCCGATCGGCAGCGAGTACGGCGCCGGGCGGCGGTCGGTAGCCATGCCGATCAGCGGCTGGAAGATCGAGGCGGTCAGCTGGTAGGTCAGCGTGATCAGGCCGATCTGGGTAAAGCTCAGGTTGAAGCCGCCCTTGATCACTGGATAGATGGCCAGGATCAGCGACTGCATCATGTCGTTGACGACGTGCGAGGTGGAAATGGCGGCCAGCACGCCGGGAGCCACCGGGCGTGAGGGTGTTGCGGGGGAAGCCAAGGCGGACATGGACGCAGTCAGGTTGGGGGCGAGCCACGCATGCTACGGTTGCCCTCTCTTCCCTTCTGCCGCGTTCGGGTCATGCCCTATCGCAAAAAGGACATTGCCAGCGATGTCGATCCGGCCGCACCGTGGCGGGAGGTGCCGCTGCATCGCCCTGTCACCTACCGGGTTACCCAATACCCGGCCGGCACCCATATCGCCGGGCACAAGCACCAGCGCCACCAGCTGGTCTACGCCATCTCCGGACTGATGGTGGTGCGATCGGAAGTGGGGCGCTGGGTGGTGCCCTCGACGCGCGCGATCTGGATGCCGGCGGGCATGGTGCACGCGGTGGACTGCATCGCCGCCGTGCACATGCGCAGCCTGTACATCGATCCGTCATTCGCCCCGCACCTGCCATCCGAACCATTTGCGGTACAGGTGGCACCGCTGCTGCGCGAACTGCTGCAGGCCGCCACGCTGATCAAGGGGGAGCACATCGAAGACAGCCGCGATGGCCGCGTGGTGCGCCTGCTGTTGGACGAACTGCACCGCATGGACGTGCTGCCGCTGCACCTGCCCGCCCCGACCGACCCGCGCCTGCGGCGGATCTGCCAGCACCTGCAGAAGCATCCGGGTGACGACGCCACGTTGCAGGACTGGGCGCAGGCGCTGGAGGTGGACGTGAAAACCATCCAGCGCCACTTCGCCCACGAGCTGGGCATGACCTTCGGGCAATGGCGGCAGCAGGCACGGCTGCTGGCCGCGATGGAACGACTGGCGACCGGCGACAAGGTCATCGATGTCGCGCTGGCGACGGGCTACGACAGCCCCAGCGCGTTCACCAGCATGTTCAAGCGGCAGTTGGGGCAGACGCCCGCGGCATTTTTCCGGTAACCGCATTCACGCATGGCGTGGATCTGCCACAGCGGCGTATGCCCGGCGGAAACCACCGCCGCCCGCAAACGAAAACGCCGGGCATGGCCCGGCGCTACCGTTCACCGTCTGCGTTGAGAACTCAGGACGTCATCCGGTCCCAGAAGCCCTTCACGCCATCCATGAAGGTGGCCGACTTCGGCGAATGCTTACGCGCTTCCTCGCCGACGAAGGTGGCTTCGAACTGCTCCAGCAGCTTGCGCTGTTCGTTGGTGAGGTTCACCGGAGTCTCCACCACCACGCGGCAGTACAGGTCGCCTTCGCTGCGGCTGCGAACCGAACGCACGCCCTTGCCGCGCAGGCGGAACAGCTTGCCGGTCTGGGTCTCGGCCGGAATGCGGATCTCCGCTTCGCCGCCCAGGGTGGCCACGCGCACGGTGTCACCCAATGCGGCCTGCGAGATGCGGATCGGCACTTCGCAGTGCAGGTCGTCGCCATCGCGCTGGAAGATGGCGTGCTCGCGCACGCGCACTTCCACGTACAGGTCACCCGGCGGCGTACCGGCCGGGCCGGCCTCGCCCTCGCCCTGCAGGCGGATGCGGTCACCGGTGTCGACGCCGGCCGGCACCTTCACCGACAGCACCTTGTCTTCCTCGACACGGCCGTTGCCGTGGCAGGTCTTGCAGGGCTTGGCGATGATCTGGCCACGGCCGCCGCAGTTGTGGCAGGCCTGCTGCATGGCGAAGATGCCGCGCTGGATGCGCACCTGGCCACGGCCATGGCACACATTGCAGGTTTCGACCTTGCCGTCTTCGGAGCCACTGCCATCGCAGTCGCCGCACTCGGCCAGAGTCGGAATCTCGATGCGGCGCTCGACGCCGCGCACGGCTTCTTCCAGGTCCAGCTCCATCACGTAGCCGATATCGGCGCCGCGACGGGCCTGGCGCGGACCACCGCCCCCGCCGCCAAAGATGTTGCCGAAGATATCGCCGAAGATATCGTTCATGTCCGGGCCGCCCGGACCACCGCCGCCCATGCCGTGCTCGAACGCAGCGTGGCCGTGGCTGTCATACATGCGGCGCTTGTTGCCGTCGGACAGCACTTCGTAGGCTTCCTTGCACTCCTTGAAGGAGGCTTCGGCCGCCGCATCACCCGGGTTGCGGTCCGGGTGGAACTTCATCGCACAGCGACGGTAGGCCTTCTTCAGCTCGTCGTCGGTGGCGGTGCGGGCAACGCCCAGCACTTCGTAGTAATCGCGCTTGCTCATATCGTGAATCGGGTTCCGAAACGTCGGGATTCGTCAAAGCGGAAGAGCGGAACCAGGTCCGCTCTTGCGTCGGGCGCCCCGACACGCCGGTGGGCGGTCAGGACCCTGATGCGACAACGGGACGCTGGTGGCCAGCGTCCCGCGTCGGTCCGGATCAGGACTTCTTGTCGTCCTTGACTTCGGTGAACTCAGCGTCGACCACGTCATCCTGCGCCTTGCCGGCATTGCCGGCGTCGGCGCCCGGGGCACCGCCCTGGTCGGCCGAAGCAGCGGCGAACAGCGACTGGCCAGCCTCTTCCAGCGCCTTCGACTTGGCTTCGATCTGTGCCTTGTCGTCACCCTTCATCGCGGTTTCCAGGTCGGCCAGCGCGGCCTCGACCTTGCCGATGACATCGCCGCCGACCTTGCTGCCGTGCTCGGTGATGGCGCTGCGGGTGCCGTGGATCAGGGCGTCGGCCTGGTTGCGGGCCTGCACCAGCTCCTGGAACTTCTTGTCTTCTTCGCGGTTGGCTTCCGCGTCGGCGACCATGCGTGCGATCTCCTCCTCGGACAGGCCCGAACCGGCCTTGATCTCGACCTTCTGTTCCTTGTTGGTCTTCTTGTCCTTGGCCGACACGTGCAGGATGCCGTTGGCGTCGATGTCGAAGGACACTTCCACCTGCGGCAGGCCACGCGGGGCCGGCTCGATGCCGGACAGGTCGAACTTGGCCAGCGACTTGTTGAAGCGGGCCTGTTCGCGCTCACCCTGCAGCACGTGCACGGTCACGGCCGACTGGTTGTCCTCGGCGGTGGAGAACACCTGCGAGGCCTTGGTCGGGATGGTGGTGTTCTTCTCGATGATCTTGGTGAACACGCCGCCCATGGTCTCGATGCCCAGCGACAGCGGGGTCACGTCCAGCAGCAGCACGTCCTTGACGTCGCCGCCCAGCACGCCGCCCTGGATGGCCGCGCCCAGTGCCACGGCTTCGTCCGGGTTGACGTCCTTGCGCGGTTCCTTGCCGAAGAACTCGGTCACCGCCTGCTGCACCTTCGGCATGCGGGTCTGGCCACCGACCAGGATCACTTCGCTGATGTCGCTCGAACGCAGGCCGGCATCGTTCAGGGCGACGCGGCACGGCTCGATCGACTTCTTGATCAGGTCGTCCACCAGCGCTTCCAGCTTGGCGCGGGTCAGCTTGATGTTCAGGTGCTTCGGACCCGACGCGTCAGCGGTGACGTACGGCAGGTTCACTTCGGTCTGCTGGGCGCTGGACAGCTCGATCTTGGCGCGCTCGGCAGCATCCTTCAAGCGCTGCAGGGCCAGCGGATCCTTGCGCAGGTCGATGCCCTGGTCCTTGTTGAATTCTTCAACCAGGTACTCGATGACGCGGTTGTCGAAGTCTTCGCCGCCCAGGAAGGTGTCGCCGTTGGTGGCCAGCACTTCGAACTGCTTCTCGCCGTCGACGTTGGCGATCTCGATCACCGACACGTCGAAGGTGCCGCCGCCCAGGTCGTACACCACGATCTTGCGATCCTTGTTGTCGCCCTTGCCCAGGCCATAGGCCAGTGCGGCCGCGGTCGGCTCGTTGATGATGCGCTTGACGTCCAGGCCGGCGATGCGGCCGGCGTCCTTGGTCGCCTGGCGCTGGCTGTCGTTGAAGTAGGCCGGCACGGTGATGACCGCTTCGGTGACCTTCTCACCGAGGAAGTCCTCGGCGGTCTTCTTCATCTTTTCCAGCACCTTGGCCGAGATTTCCTGCGGGGCCATCTTCTTGCCGTCGCTGGTGGCCACCCAGGCATCGCCATTGTCATGGGCCAGGATGCTGTACGGGACGTGGGCGATGTCCTTCTGCACTTCGGCGTCGGTGAACTTGCGGCCGATCAGGCGCTTCACCGCGTAGAAGGTGTTCTTCGGGTTGGTCACGGCCTGGCGCTTGGCCGAGGCGCCGACCAGGACTTCGCCGTCCTTGGTGTAGGCGACGATCGACGGGGTGGTGCGATCGCCTTCCGAATTCTCGATGACGCGGGCCTTGCCGCCGTCCATGATCGCCACGCACGAGTTGGTGGTGCCGAGGTCGATACCAATGATCTTGCCCATGGGGGAGACTCCTGAGGATGCTTGTTGGTGTCAGTCCGGCCGTTCGGCCGGTGGATGAATACGATGTGGGGGAGGCTCGTGGAACATTCAAGCCATCTCCCGAACGCTGTGTTTCCGGTCGTCCGGCGCGTTCAGCGTCGGGCCGGGTCGCGGGTCATTCCCGCCTCCCGGCCCCGCAGGGTCAGTCGGCGGCCACCACCACCAGCGCCGGCCGCAGCAGGCGCTCGTTGAGCAGGTAGCCCTTCTGGAACACGGTGACCACGCTGCCCGGGGCTGCGCCCGGGGTCGGCACCTGGCTGATGGCCTGGTGGTGTTCCGGGTTGAACGGCTGGCCGATCGGGTCCAGCAGCACCAGGCCGTTGTCGGCGGCCACCTTCAGCAGCTGCTTGTAGGTCAGCTCCAGGCCTTCGCGCAGCGGGTGCGGGTCGTCGCCGGCGGCTTTCAGGCCGGCATCCAGGCTGTCGAACACCGGCAGCAGCTCGCCCAGCAGCTTCTCGTTGGCGAACTTGCGGGCCTGCTCGATGTCACGGGCCACGCGCTTGCGCTGGTTCTCCAGGTCGGCGCGCTCACGCAGCGCATCGGCCTTGATCTGCTCGACTTCGGCGCGCAGGCGCTCCACTTCGTCGTTGACGCCGGCGGCGGCAGCCGCGTCGGCGGCACTCTGCTGGGATTCGATATCTGGATGTTCTTGGTTCATGTCTGGGTCCCTGGCGGTCACTCTCCGCCTCCACCCACCCTAGTGTGGGCGGGATGCTGCGTTTCAAGCGTCGGATGTTCCCGGCGTGCGTCCAGCCGGCGAAAAGGCCGCGCCGAGCACATCGGCGGTGGCCTGGACCAGCGGGATCATGCGGTCGTAGGCCATGCGCTTGGGGCCGATCACGCCCAGCACGCCCAGCACCTGGCCGTTGGCGGTGTACGGGGCAGTGACCAGCGAGACGCCCTGCAGCGGCATCATCCCGGTCTCCTCGCCGATGAAGATGCGCACGCCCGGCGCCTGGATGGTCCGCTCCAGCAGCTGCAGGATCTCGCGCTTGCTGGAGAACAACTCGAACAGCTCGCGCAGGCGCTCCAGGTCGGACAGGTCCTGTACCCCCATCAGGCGGGTCTGGCCGGCCACCAGCATGTCGTCGGCCGCTGGCTGCAGGGCCTGCTCGGCCAGCTCGATGCTGTGCGCCAGCAGCTGCTCCAGCTCGGAGCGGGCGTCGCGCAGCTCCAGCAGCAGGCGGGTACGGATCTCGGCCATCGGCAGGCCGGCGAAATGGGCATTGAGGTAGTTGGCGACCTGCTCCAGCTGGCCCGGCGCGAACTCCTGGCGGGTCTCGATGACCCGGTTCTGCACCTCGTTGTCGGCGAACACCAGGATCGCCAGCACCCGGCGACCGTCCAGCGCCACGAAATCGATCTGGCGGAAGGCGAACTGCTCGCGTCGCGGCGCGCTGACCACGCCGACGAAGTGGCTCATCGCCGAGAGCAGCTCCGAGGCGCTGCCGAGCAGGGCCTGGGTGCTGCCGCCGCCAGCCAGCTCCTGGCGCAACCGGGCCAGCTCGCCCTCGCCCGGCGGCTGCATCTGCAGCAGGCTGTCGACGAACACCCGGTAGCCATGCGCGGTCGGGACGCGCCCGGCCGAGGTATGCGGCGAGGCCAGCAGCCCCAGGTCCTCAAGGTCGCCGAGGATGTTGCGGATGGTGGCCGGGCTGACCTCCAGGCCGGCCACGCGCGCCAGCGTCTGCGAGCCGACCGGCTCACCGTCCTGGATGTAACGCGCGATCAGCGTGCGCAGCAGATGGCGCGCACGCGGGGCAAGCTGGTCGGGAGAACCGTGCATGGAATCAACCTGTGAGACACGGACACTAGATAATGGCGACGCATCACCTTGGCAAGTCATTGGACCTCCCTCGCCCGCGTGCTAGCGTTGCGCGGCTGCTGATACCCCCTTACCCATGCTCAGACATCTTTCGATCAAGGATTTCGCCGTCGTCCGCGCCACCGAACTGGAGTTCGGGCCAGGCATGACCGTAGTTTCAGGCGAGACCGGCGCCGGCAAGTCGCTGATGGTCGACGCGCTGGGCTTCCTGTCCGGCCTGCGCGCCGACAGCGGCGTGGTCCGCCATGGCGCCGCCCGCGCCGAGCTTTCGGCCGAGTTCGCACTGGAGCAGCTGCAGGCCGCGCGCCAGTGGCTGGCCGACAACGAGCTGGACGATGAGGAACAGTGCCAGCTGCGCCGGGTGATCCGCGCCGATGGCGGTTCGCGGGCCTGGATCAATGGCCGCCCGGTGACCCTGGCGCAGCTGGGCGACCTGGCCTCCCTGCTGGTGGAGATCCACGGGCAGCACGAACAGCAGGCCCTGCTGACGCGCCCGTCGCAGCTGGCCCTGCTCGACGCCTATGCACGCAACGAAAACGAACGCCGCCAGGTGCGCCGCGCCGCCGCGGCCTGGCAGGCACTGGTCGATGAATCGCTGGCGCTGTCGCAACAGGGCGACGTCAGTGACCGGATCGGCTTCCTGGAACACCAGCTGCGCGAGCTCGACCGTGAAGACCTGGAACCGGAGTCGATCGCCGCGCTCGGCGCCAGCCACCGCCGCCAGGCCCACGCCAGCGCCCTGCTGAGCGCCTGCCAGGCGGCCAGCAACCAGCTCAACGGCGACGACGGCAGTTCCGCACTGGACCTGCTGCAGCAGGTACGCCACGAACTGTCACGCCTGATCGAACACGACCCGCGCCTGGGCGAGGTGGACGGCCTGATCGAGAATGCCTCGATCCAGCTGCACGAAGCCCTGTCGCTGCTGGACCGGGTGCACGACGACCTCGACGCCGACCCGGAGCAGTTCGAAGAGAACGAGCGCCGCCTCGGCCGCCTGCACGACCTGGCACGCAAGCACCGCGTGCCGATGGATGAGCTGGGCGCGCAGCGCGAGCGCATGCATGCCGAAGTGGAACAGCTGCGCGGTGCCGACGAGCGCCTGCAGCGCCTGGCCGGCGAGATCGACAAGGCCGCTGCGGCCTGGCGCGTGCAGGCCGAGGTGCTGACCGCCAGCCGCCGCAATGCCGCCGCCGAGCTGTCGGCTACCACCACCGGCATCATCTCCGAGCTCGGCATGGGCGGTGGCCAGTTCCTGATCGAACTGGAACCGCAGGATGCCGGCAAGCCCGATCCGCAGGGTGCCGAGCGCGTGGAATTCCTGGTCGCGGCCAATGCCGGCCAACCGCCGCGCGCCCTGCGCAAGGTCGCCTCGGGCGGTGAACTGTCACGTATCTCGCTGGCCATCGAAGTCGCCGCGCTGGACCTGGATGCGGTGCCGACGATGGTGTTCGACGAGGTCGACTCCGGCATCGGCGGCGCCGTGGCCGACATCGTCGGCCAGAAGCTGCGCGCCCTCGGCGAGAAGCGCCAGGTGCTATGCGTGACCCACCTGCCGCAGGTCGCCTCCAAGGGCCACGCGCATTACCGGGTCAGCAAGGCGCCAGTGGAAGGCATGACCCAGAGCGCAGTGGAAAAGCTGGACAGCAAGGCGCGCGAGGAAGAGCTGGCACGCATGCTCGGCGGCGTGGAAGTGAGCAAGGAAGCGCGCGCCGCTGCGCGCAAGCTGCTGCAGGTGTAGCGCCGGCGGAGCCGAGCATGGGCTCGGCTCTACATGTCGGTTTCGTTCGGGATGTTCCTGTAGAGCCGAGCCCATGCTCGGCTTCTGTCCGCCGGCGCTCTCACCCCAACGGCCGCGCCAGATCCACGTTCTCCACCAGGTAATCCAGGAACGCGCGCACCCGCAGCGGCAGGTAGCCGCCCTGCCCCAGGAACACCGCGTGCACCTCTTCCAGGTCACCGGGATTGGCTTCCTCCAGCACCGGCAGCAGGCGCCCGGCAGCGATGTCGGCCTGCACCTGGAACGCTGCCAGCCGTGCCATGCCCAGCCCCCCCAGCACCAGCTGGCGCAGTGCATCGCCGTTGCTGGCACGGGCGTTGCCGCTGGGCAGCAGCATCCGTTCGCGACCGTCCTGCAGCAGCGGCCAACCCTGCATCGCCCGCGCATGGCCAATGTCCAGACGGTTGTGCGACTGCAAGTCCTCCACGGTGGCCGGCAGGCCATGCCGTTGCGCATAGGCCGGCGCGGCCACGATCATCATCCGCGTCGCGCCCAGCCGCCGCGCCACCAGGCTGGAGCTCTTCAGCGGACCGGCCCGCACCGCCACATCGGTGCGCTGCTCCAGCAGATCGATCACCTCGTCGTTGAGGGTCAGGTCCACGCCTACCTGCGGGTTGCGCTGCAGGAACACCGGCAGCAGCGGCAACAGGAAATGCTGGCCGAACGGCACATTGGAATTGACCCGCAGGCGTCCACGCGGCTCGGCGTGGGCACTGGCACAGCGCTCGGCCTCGTCCAGGTCGGCCAGCACGCGCAGGCCGCGCTCGTAGAACGCGCAGCCCTCGGGAGTCAGCTGCAGCTGGCGGGTGGAACGCTGCAGCAGGCGTGTCCCCAGACGCTGTTCCAGCCTCGCCACCAGCTTGCTGACCGCCGACGGAGTCATCTCCAACGTTCGGGCGGCCGCGGAAAAGCCCCCGGTCTCGATCACCCGCACGAACACTTCCAGTTCGCCGGATCGGTTGATGTCGGAGCGCGCCATGGCAATGAATTCAGTTCACAGATGATTGTCCATGCGCAGTCTAGTTCACAGATGAGTGCGGAATCACCATGGCCTTCCCTCCACCCGGGATTGCCCGATGAACCGCTTCAACCAGCTCGTCGCCACCGCATTGATCGGTCTGTCCGGCGCCGCCAGCGCCGCCTCTGCCCCGCACTGGGTGGCCAGCTGGCAGGCCAGCCCGCAACCGGTCTGGGGAGCGGACTTCCTGTTCCCGTCACTGATACCGGCGTCGCTGCACGACCAGACCTTCCGCCAGACCGCGCGCATCAGCCTGGGCGGCCCCCGCCTGCGGGTGCGGCTGAGCAATGCCTATGGCACCCAGCCGCTGCGGATCGGCGGTGCCAGCGTCGCGCCGCAGGCCGGTGCGACGCCGCATCAGCTCCGCTTCGATGGCCGGCCCGAGGTGCTGATCGGCCCCGGCCAGGAACGGCTGAGCGATCCGCTGCCGCTGGCGGTGCAGGACCGTCAAGCGCTGCAGGTCAGCGTCTTTGTGCCGGAGTCGACGCCGTTGCAGACCTTCCACTGGGACGGCCGCCAGACCAGCTGGATCGCCCCCGGCGACCAGAGCCTGGCGCGCGAGCTGGACAGGGCCAGCGCCACCACGGCCCGCCTGTTCCTGACCGGCATTGAAGTCGAGGCCCCGACCAGCGCACGCAGCGTGGTGGTGATCGGCGATTCGATCACCGACGGCGCCACCGCCAGCCTCGACCGGGACCAGCGCTGGACCGACCACCTGGCCGCCCGCCTGGCCCCGCAGGGGGTGGCGGTGGTCAGTGCCGGCATCTCCGGTGGCCGCCTCCTGCGCGACGGCATGGGCGAAGCCGCGCTGGCCCGCTTTCAACGCGATGCGCTGGATCAGCCTGGCGTGTCCAGCGTGATCGTGCTGATCGGCATCAATGACATCAGCTGGCCCGGCACCGCCTTCGCGCGCAAGCAGGCGCGGCCCACGCTTGCCGAACTGCAGGCGGGCTACCGCGCCCTGGCCGGACAGGCCCATCGCCGTGGCGTTCGGATCGTGGGCGCGACCCTGCCGCCGTTCGCTGGCGCCCTGCCCGGTACGCCGCTGGACGACTACTACCAGCCGGACAAGGACGCCCTGCGCAGCCAGCTCAATGCGTGGCTGCGCACCGACGGCCCGTTTGACGCAGTGATCGACCTGGACGCGGCGCTGCGCGACCCGGCCGATCCGTCGCGGATGGCCGCCGCCTATGACTCCGGCGACCACCTGCACCCGGGTGACGCGGGGAACCGGGCGATGGCAGAGGCGGTGGATCTGGACGCGCTGCTTGGAGGTCAGGGGTCAGAGCCCTTTTCCCATGGAAAAGGGCTCTGACCCCAGCATCAGGCCCACCAACGAAAAACCCCGGGCAGGCCCGGGGTTTCGTCGCATATGGCTGGCCGGATCGGCTTACTTGCGCTTCTTGCGCACGTACAGCACCAGCGAGTGCTCTTCCAGCTCGTAGCCGTGGTCGGCTGCGATCTTGCGCTGCAGCTCCTCGATCTCGTGGCTTTCGAACTCGATGATCTTGCCGCTGTCCACGTCGACCATATGGTCGTGGTGGCCGCCACGGTCCAGCTCGTAGACGGCCTGGCCGCCTTCGAAATTGTGCTTGAGCACGAGGCCGGCGGCCTCGAACTGGGTCAGCACCCGGTAGACCGTAGCCAGGCCGATCTCATCGCCATGCTCCAGCAGCTGGCGGTAGATGTCTTCGGCGGTCATGTGGTGCTGGGCATTGCGCTGTTCGAGCAGCGCCAGGATCCGCATCCGTGGATGGGTCACCTTCAGGCCGACTTTTCGCAGGTCGTGGGTTTCCATAGGTCTCCGTTCATTGGCGATTTAGCGCCAGCTGCCTCGGATTGGGTCGCGGTGGCACGCCGGGAGTGTATCATCGGTTTGATTTCCCCAACCGCCAGTCCCGATGCGCAATCTCCTGTTGGTCGCCGCCGTCGCCCTGTCCACCACCGGGTGCGGCATCATCTACAAGCAACCCATCTATCAGGGCAACCTGATCCGGGAAGATGCCGTGGCCAAGCTGCAGGTCGGGCAGAGCAAGCAGCAGGTCACCGCGCTGCTGGGCACCCCGTCCATTCCCGATCCGTTCCACGCCCAGCGCTGGGACTACACCTCCAGCCAGCGCGTGAACCGCCTGGGCCGTACCGAAGTGAAGAACTTCGTGGTGTTCTTCGAGAATGACACCGTGACCCGTTGGGAAGGCGACTACTTCCCGGGCAACGACAAGGCCCTGGCCCAGCAGACCGTGCGCCAGTTCGGCCGCAACCTGCCGAAGGACAAGAAGAAGAAGGGCCGCTGAGGCCCACTGCCCGTCCCCACGGACGGGTTGCGGGCATCAACCGCCGAGCGCGCGTCGCCGGCGGTTGTCCTTGGGGTCGGCCAGCAACGGGCGTAGCAGCTCGATGCGGTCACCCTCCAGCAACACCTGCTGCGGGCGCGCCAGTACGCCATGCACGGCCACGGCCGGGCATCGGTCACTGCCTTCCAGCGCGGCGGCGGCAATGGCATCGGCCACGGTCGCGCCCTCGTCCAGCTGCAGCCGGCGCGACAGCACCTGCTGCGGCCAGGCCAGCACCACCTCGACCTCGATCATCGCTCAGGCCTCGTCGGCGACGCGGACGAAATCATTGACCATCCGATCGGCCAGACCCTGGAAGCCGATCGCCAGGGCCGGTCCGAGCAGGCGCGAGCTGGGCTCGAATTCCAGGGTCAGGGTGACCTTGCAGGCGTCCTCGGCCAGCGCATGGAATTCCCAGCGGCCGTGCAACTGCTTGAACGGGCCATCGCGCAGCTGCATGTCGATGCTGTGCGGGCGTTGCAGGGTGTTTTCGGTCTGGAACCAGGTGCTGAACGAACCCAGGCCCAGGTCCAGGCGGGCCACCAGCCGGTCCTCGCCCTGCTCCAGGATCTGGGCAGCCGAGCACCAGCGGAAGCGGCGCGGATAGGCCTGGACATCGTTGACCAGGTCGAACATGCGCGCGGACGAATGCTCGACCAGGGCGCTGCGGCGGATAGTAGGCATGAATACAGGACGTTTCGGCAATCGACCGGGCGGGCCCGAATCGGAGACAATACGGAAATGAGCAAGAACAGCGGCAAGGATAAAGCAAAGAGCGCGACGGCCAACAAGACCATCGCGTTGAACAAGCGTGCCCGCCACGAGTACCACATCGAAGAACGCTTCGAGGCCGGCCTGGCACTGCAGGGCTGGGAGGTGAAGTCGATCCGCGCTGGCCGCGGCAACATCATCGATGCCTACGCCTACGTGAAGCACGGCGAGATCTTCCTGATCGGTGCCCAGATCACCCCGTTGATCCAGGCCTCCACCCACGTGGTGGCCAACGACCGGCGCGAGCGCAAGCTGCTGCTGCACCGGAGCGAGATCGACAAGCTGGTCGGCAAGGTCGAGCGCGATGGCTACACGATCGTGCCCACCGCGATGTACTGGAGCAAGAACAAGATCAAGCTCGAAGTCGCGCTGGCCAAGGGCAAGCAGACCCACGACAAGCGCGACGCCGCCAAGGACCGCGACTGGGCGATCGAGAAGCAGCGCGTGATGCGTCGCGGCAACCGCGACGCATAAGGCTGCAATACCGGGCCATGCCCGGCGGCCTTGGCCTTCTGTAAAGCCGAGCCACGCTCGGCTGCCGTGGCTTTCTGTAGAGCCGAGCCATGCTCGGCTGCCGTGGCTTTCTGTAGAGCCGAGCCATGCTCGGCTTCGGCGAAGAAGCCGTCGAGCATGGCTCGACTCTACAATAGGCGGATCACCCCGCCAGTACGCCCTGCCCGCGCATGCGCGGCGCCAGCGCCGCGTGCATCACCGCCAGGTGCATCACCACCGCCAGTTCCGGCGCGTAGCGATCATCCCCCGCCCGCCACTGCTGGGCCAGCTGCGCGGCATCATCCGGCAGCAACGACAGCAGCTGGGCATCATCCATCGCATCGGCCGCGCCCTGCAGCTGGCGCGCCATCTGCCGCGACTGCCACACGTGCACGCCAATACTGAGACTGGCCAGCGACATCAGGACCACGGCCAGCCCGTGCTCGAACCACTGCGACAGCACTTCCGGCCCCCACAGCAGGGCCGCCAGTACGGCCAGGCCCGGCAGGCGCCACCCCAGCCAATGGATGCGACCGCGCTGCGACCAGTGCACCACCACCGCGCTGGCGATCAGCGCGGCCGCAGCCGTGGCCGGCAGCTCGGTCAGCCAGGTGGCCGCCAGCAGCACCGCCAGCAACGCCCAGACCCAGACCGGCGGCAACGCGCGCCGCTGGTAGTCGGCACCGACCGGCCCGATCAGCTGTCGCAGGCTGCGTTGTTGGCTTGCATCGGTCACCCACCGTCTCCGTGTCTGTCCTGGCTTGGCTGGTCGTCGCCAGTGTGTCGCAAATCCGTGCCAATGACGTTACCAATCCGCTATGACGGCGGCTCTACAACTTGTTGTGGATTGCCAAGGTGACTGTTCAGGCGTTTTGCCGTAGCATTGCAAGCGTTGGGCAGGCCCTGACCGTGGCAACGCGGGATCGGCCCTGTACCTTGCAGCACTGTAGAAACCGGGGGTGCATTGTCCCCGTGACGCCATCGGCGCCGGTTTCCAGAAAGCAGAAATAACGAAGCCCATCAATGTCTTAGCTTGATGGGCTTTTTTGTTTATGACTGCCGCATGGGCAGAAATGGGCATGGATTGGCAGCAACTTGCCAGCTTTCTTGCCAGCTTTTGAAGCTGGCAGCCAGCGGCACTCACTGCCCAGGTGGATCGCCAAGCTGCTGATTCTCGTCTTCCAACGATTTGATACGGTCGCCGATCAAAGCTTGAAGTTGATCGTGCTTGTCCGACAGACCGAACCAAAGAGCGTCTGCATCCTCTTGCCCAATTCTTGGCGATTGGGTCTTGACCACATCCGAAACGACATCGTCAATCAGACTCGTCACATCGGTCGAGTGCAGTCGCGCCCTAAGCGGAACAAGGTCCGCCAACGCCTTGCGAAGTTCTTCGTCTAGTTCGGGCGGCAAGCGAGCATTTTTCCATCCTATGGAAGCGAGTGAGGAGACCGCTCGAACCCGCTCAAGATGACATTGTGAGCACTTTCGCAGAAGATTCGTGACCATGGGCTGCAACGCCAGCATGTTCGCGCGTTCGGCTTCCAGGCGCCGCATCCGCAGCAAGTCATAGCGCTGCTCCCGACGCAGATCCTTCTCGTGCCGCCTTCGCCCCTTTTCGGTGACGTTATCCTGAAGCCACTTAAGGACGAAGCCCAGAATCAATGTAGCCACCGGCACCAGCCACTTCCAGTCCTCGCCAGCACTCGCCGCTGCGGCGGTCGCCGGCGTCGCCTTGACGGTCGCCAAGAAAAGAGCTTCCAGCATCTTCAACTCCCTCTGCATTGTCTGCCATTGCAATTGCAAATCTTAGGAGGCCAGAGGATCGGCCAAGCGGAGCTACTCCCGAATTGTTAGCTGCTCTCCGACGACTTCATGGAACCGAAACGGGTGGTTACCTAAACGGTCAGACAACTCGTCGACCCGTTTCGTCCAGTCTGCCTCCTGATCTGGCTTGAGCGGACCATTCATCTCCTCAGACCACGCACTCAGATCTGCGAAAAAACTGTCGCGCAGATACTTTCCCGCAGCGTCACTAAAGAGGTACTGCGCCTGCCAGGACGCGTGAATGGCACTCAGCTGCAACGGCCTAGTGAAATCCCGGCCCTCAATAGTTTCAGAGTAAATTCGCTCGACTTCGCGCCAAAGCGCCCACCGTCGATCAAACAGATCAACCTTGATCTTGTGCCGCGCTGTCAGCCAATTCCTCCAGGTCAAATAGAGGACGATCAGCGGTGTAAAGAGCGCGGCGGCCTTCAAAAGGCCAGCCACATGGCGATCCGCACGCAACAGAGCATCGCTCGGAAGATGTCCCGCGAACCCAATCCAGTACGCTGCCCACGCGGTCCCAAAAGCAACGACCACAGCAGCTATCGCAAACGCAATTCCCTGCCAGCGACCTGACATATTCTCTCCCATTCGTTCAGGAACTTTAGCAGAGCGATGGCGGCCCGGGCAGGCTACCGCGGTTGGACCGCTAATCTGTGCTACTCGCCTTCCATCCCCGGAAACGGAGGCTTCAAGCGGCCCTTGGCCAGCCGATTGCCTCGGATCGCTTCTCGCCATCCGACGATCTTCGCCACGTCGTCCCGCAGCCTCGCCTCGTGCTTGGTCACCCAGAGCTCGGCGCCGGCGCACCCCATTGACGGACTGCCATGCGCACAAACTCCTTTGCGTCCATAGCATCCACCGGAGAGGTCTCGCTGTGAACGTAGTAGTCCCCCACCCTTACTCGCCCAAGGGTTCCACATCACAGGACAGGTGTAGCAGGAATTCTGCGTCCTCCTGCTCGTCATCAACAGGCTCGATCCCGAGCTCTTCCCGCAACTCCTGGGACAACCACTTGGCATGCGACCTGACAGTGTCAACGACGACACTCCCGTAAGCCATTACGTCCTCGGCAATCAAGGACGTTGAACACGAGGTGCCTATAACGGGAATTCACATGCGACCGCCAGTGCCGGAGAGGGGGTGACCGTGCCGCGATCCTATCTCACCGACTGAGACACCGGTAGGCCGGCACAGCCTGTCCAACCAGGTTCGGTGGCTCCGAGTCAAGCCAAAGGCGACTCTGTGCCGGCGCTGCGCTGCCCAGGCGCCCCTGGGTTGAGCTGCCTGCGCCAGAACGTAATGCCTCATCAGATCTGGCTGAGAGGGGTGGCTGCAGCTATAGACAGGCCGAGATACTGGCGCTATAACTACCTCAAATGTTAACGATAAATGAACATTCAATTCATAAATTATTGACATTGGCATTGAACGCCAAGCCACGAAATCGATACCGCGAGCTTCCCTCGTTCCACCTGTTTAAAGCGCACACCGACAAAGACAGCACAAGGTAAGAGAAATGACTAGAAGATCTTGGCGAGCCACTGCAATTGTCATAGCAGGCCTCCTGACTGTGATGCTGCTGTACAGAATCAATGTCGGCAACAATGCAGACCCTGAATCTGGATCGACCAGTAGAGCGGGTGCAGGCGACATCACACCTGCACATTCAGGTGGATCGGCACACCTCAATGCCGAGGTCAAGAATGACCGAAACCAGCTCAAACCAGTGGCTAGAGTCCCTGGCAGCTTTCAATCCCACTTCATGGATGTAAAACGAAGAGCAGAGCATGGCTCTCCAGAAGCACAAAGAGAGCTATCCGAGATCTATGGAAGATGCATGGCGATCGGCACATCGCCAACGAAGTTTCTCGCCGGAATTGATGCAATCAGCAAGCAATCCCGCGACGCCAGATCATCAGCGCTGCTTATAGATGCAGCCAACGACCTGGTAACAACATGCGCCGAGGTGGATGGCGGAGCTCCAGTCCCTGTCGATGCCAACAAGCTATGGCTCGAAGCAGCAGCAAGCGGAGGCGACCTAGCGGCGCAGGTCCGTCTGAAAATGATGTATCCATATGACTCGGTCAACTACGAGATCGAGACTTTGTATAAGAACGCAGTCGCCGCAGGAGACGAACGAGCTCTATTCGACCTAGGGCAGTTACTTCTGCAGAAGAATGACATTCCAGAAACGAAGTATTCCGGAGCCCTTTCAGGGAAGCTGGGACCGTACGCACTCCAGATTGCAGCGTGCAGATATGGACTCGACTGCAGCGCCAAATCCGAAGTAATGAAATCGCTATGCCTCAACACGACTGCGTGCAATTTCACCGATTACGAGAGCTTCATCCGATCAATGATCATCCCAAAGAGCGAGACAGAACAACTAAACGATAAGATAAATAGAATAATCACAACACTACCCAACTGAGAATAAGGAAATTTCATGGAAAAGCAAAGTAAAAGGCGCAGAAGAATTGGAATTATTCTGGCAATGATGGCATTCGCAGCAATTGCAAAATCCATCTCCATTGACGCCACAAAGCTACCCTACAGCCAAGTGGCTCCCGCTGAAGAAGTAGGCGTTTCCGACATGGTGGAACACCGACTTGCCGCTCTCTTGGGGCTGGTCAGCATGTATCGGACTGTGAATGGCTTTGCATCAGTCCCCGTCGGCACAACAGTCAAAGTGACCTACTATGACGGCAGCAAGGAGGAGGCATTGGTCACATGCCTGGCCGGATCGCCCTGTGTTCAACCTGTTCCTGGAACGCAGAAAGCAGCTCCGGATGAAAATGGTGGCGGGATGGCCGGCGGCGGCGGAGACATGGGCGATTGGGGCGGTCATGGCGGAGGGATTGGCGGACCGAGCTTGGGCGGTGGTTGCGTAGGCAGATGCAACGGCGATGTAGAGGTCGGACCGATTCAGCAGATCTGATACAGTTGTGACAGACCCAGCCCCAACAGGAGCTGGGTTTTTTATTGATGCACTAAAATCTTAGGTCTCGCGAACCGTACTCTAATAGACAGCGGTGATCTGGGCGGAATAGCGAATGGCCGGATTACATCGTGCTGGCCTAATGGCTCCGTGAGCGCCCAGGGCAGTTGAAGGGGCCGCCGAAGCGGTCCCTGGGACCTCACAAGTCCGGCAAGCCCAATCGTCTCCGCATGGCCGCGAGGAGCACGAATGAGGTCCGCACCAGCGCGTGCTGGTCACGTGTCAGCTGGTCATACATATCCAGCACCTCCGGCGGGATCTGCCCTAGCCGGCCTGCTTTGAAGGCCTCCATCGAGACCACCTGAGCCTTGTGGCGCTCATCTTCCATGCCCTTCTCCAGCGTCTGGCGGCGGGAGTGCCGCCCCCTCGATGCCTTGGACCCCACCTCCAAGCCTGTTGCAGGCGAAAGAAAGCCAGCACCACTGTCCCTCGACTGGGCTTTCTCCTGCGATCCCTTTCCACTGGCCACCACCTGCAAGTCCTTCTTGTCCATCAACCAATGCCCCTGTATCGATAGGGCCGGCACCATCGCCGGCGTCTTCACATTGGTTTCATCCAAGCAGATCCGATGGCGGCGCAAAGTTGCAGCAACTACTCCGTCACGGCTTTGTTCAGACGCGCGGCCAGCTTCGGGTTGAGGATGACGCCGGCCTCGGCCCTGGCGCTATAGCGGGCGCGGTTCTTGATGGACTGCTGCAGACCGCTCGAGGTGATCGCCAGCTCCGGGTTGGCCTTGTTGAAGGCGCCGATCTTGCTGAGCACCGAAGCCCGGTCGCTGGCGTCGCCGTTGCGCAGGGCCATGGCGAAGGCGTTCACCAGCGACTTGCGGCGGTCGAGAATGTGCTGCTCGTAGTTCTTCAGCGCGCGCGTCGTCTCGTACTGCCTGGACACCTTCTCCGGCGCAAAGCCGTTGGCCTGGAGCAGGATCTCCCAGGGCGACAGATCAGCCACGACGGGGTCGCCGCGCAGGGTGTTCACGCCTTGGGTGGCGTAGCGGCCCGCCTTGATCATGTCCTTCAGGCCCTTCGGCAGCATGGTCTCGACGCCGCGCATGATGTGGCCCTCGTCGACCTGCTGCTTGCCGACCAGCACGTTCTTCAGCACGCCACCCATCGGGCCCGCCGCCTGCTCGAGCAGGTTGTTGAACATGCCGCGGCCGTCGAGCTCGCGATCAGCATCACGGATCCACAGGCTGTCGAGCCCGACGCGGCCGGAAATGTTCGCTCCGGTCAGCTTATCGGCCGGGCCATGTAGCAGCAGATCCGCGCCGCTCTGCCCCAGCATGCCGGTGAGGAATGCCCGCAGTTCCGTTTCGGCATCCCAGGGCTCGTCGTCATCGCCGAAGGTGGCCTGGATCCCGTTCAACGCCCCCATGATCATGCCCATCATTGGCAGGCCCATCGCGCCCGAGAACAACGCGCTCATGCCCAGCAGGCCGGTCAAGTTGCGACGGGCGACCTGGCGCACCTGCGGATCCTGCCCCTTGGTCGCCTGCCACACCATGCGCCCGAGCGCCCAGGTCATGTTCAGGCTGTACTGCCGGAACATCAGCAGCACCTTGGCGGTGCCGCTCTGCATGAAGCGGGCACGGTTGGCGTTGCTGTAGTCGAAGTGGGTGTCGAAGATGGCGTCCCGGGCGAATTTCACCGCCTCGTCGAACGACTTGCCATCCGCGCGCGCCAGACGGTAGGCGGCCATACCCGTCGCCTCGCGGTTGATGACCTCGGTCTTGTGGAAGCCCCAGCCGATGATCTCCATGGCCTTGCTCCAGGCCGGGTTGTAGCCCGTCATGCCGCCTTCGGCGATGCCGGCCAGGTTGTGGGCCTGCGTCTTCTCGATCGCGCCGGCGACTTCCAGCGCCTGGTAGGCACGGAGCTCGTCGGGGTCGGTCAGGGTCTTCTGGATGTTGCCCACCGTGCGCACAGCATCACGGCTGGCGGCCAGCAGGTAGTTCATGGCCTTGACCCCGCCGTGGCGGGCGGCCAGGTAGGGGTAGCTGACCAGGGCCGTCTGGGTCACGTTCACCAGCGCCGCGGCTGGCGTGGCGCCCAGGTAGTAGGTGAAGCCGAACGACGAGATCAGGTTGGTCAGCGCCGAGTCGGTCGGGTTCATGATCCATTCGTGCCGCTTGCCCAGCTCTTCCAGGAGGGCGTCGCCGGCCACGATCTTTCGTGTGTCGACGCTGGGAGATGCCTGGATCTCCTTTTGTGCCTCCTTGAGGTCGATCAGCACACCCTGCAGCTTGTGGGCGTATCGCAGTCGGGCCAGCTGGTGCGACCCGTGCTGCATGTTATAGGCGAAGGCACGCACGGCGTCAGGGTCGAAGCCAGGCACCGACTTGCGGTGGATCTGGTGCTTGCGCATCGACAGTTCCGGCATGGTCTGCAGGTACAGCTGGTACACCTGATCCTGGACAGCGTCGGAGACGTGGGACGTCCGCAGTTGATCGATCACATCGGCAACGAAGGTGCCGCTCGGTGCGTCGGTCGCCTTGCCCTCCATCTTCTGCCCTCGAGCGGTAATAGCCCACTCCCTGCGCTCGAGATCCTTCACGGCGCGGTCCAGCTCATTCAGCGATTCGAACATCAGGAATGTGTTGGTACCGTCCTTCTCCGCTGCAACGAAGAACTTGCCGAAGCGCTGCAGGGGGAAGTAGACACCCTGCAGGCGGGCGGACTCGAACTGCTCTCGGATCTTGATCACCAGCATGCGGCGGCTACTGTCGCTGAGGACCTGTCCCCCGACCAGGTCGCTGCCCTTCAAGTCCTCGATGCGTTGGACCAACGCCTCTTCGACCGCCTCGGACCTTGCTCGATACGCATCACGGAACTGCAGGTAGAACGACTTCGCTTCTGGCGACAGCTGAGACCACTGCTCAACCAACGGAGCGTACTGCCGGCGCCGGCGCGGCTCCGCCTTCAGCATGGCCTTCAGTGCTTTGACCTCATTCATGATGTTCGTCTTGGTGTCACCGCTGCGCTCCCGCATCTGCTGTTGCTTCACCTTGATGGCGTGCAGCACATTCTTGCGATTGACCTCCTGCAGGCCTTTCTCACCCGGCATCCGGAACTGCAGCGCCTGGTACTCACGTGAGGGGTCAACGCCGTCCATGGTGGCTTGGTGCATGAGATCGAACAGGCGCCGGCTTTCGGCCTTGTTCTTGCTGGCCCACTGGCGCGCCGCCTCCGCAATCGTGTCGGCCTCTGCCTGCAGCTTGTTCCGGTCCGCCTGCATCTCGGCCAGGTAGTCCGAATAGCGATCGATGGTTGGAAAGTAATCGCGCCCAAGCTCGGTCAGGTGTCGGGTTGCCAAAGCACCGAGCCAGGTGGGCCGCAACGTGTCTTTCACCTTGCTAGGGGAGAGGCCTTCCAAATTCTGCCGGGCACGCGCCAGCACTTCTTCTCCCTCAACACCCTGCTGGATAGCATCGATGTCCGCGAGAGCGTCCGCCGGCGGCATGCTGAAGAGGCGGCCGCGGGCGGCCCGTGTCACCTCGGCGCCGTTGGGCAGCACCACGCTCCAGGTGCGCGGCCCACGCTCAACCGGATCGGCCAGCACCTGGCCGCCGGTGCGCTCTGCCTCAGCGCGCGCGGCGCCAAGGGTCAGGAAGTCGGCCGGTCGGCCGCGCTCGTCGGCGAGATACCACTGATCATCGCGGCGGAGAAATCGACCGCCGTTCTGCTCGAGGAAGGCTTCGCCGCGGGCATCGATCTGCGGCTGCGCGAACGAGTAGGACCGGACCATTTCCCGCTGGGCCTGCGCTGACATGCCGGCGCGCAGGAAACCGTCGGCCTGGCTCAACAGGTCCCGAACCTCGGTCTCGGACCACTTGAGCGAGGGCATCACGCGGCGCAGGAAGCGGCGCACCGCTGAAGCGACACGGCTGGTGAAGCTGTTCCTGATCCCCCGCTCGGCCATGACGGCGATCGCTTCCTTGGCGAAGGTCTCACGATCGACAGTGCCGTAGCGCCTGGTCACATCAGCCAGCACCGACTTCAATGCAGCGGTACCGGTTCCGTCAGCGGCGAGCTTGTCGATCGCGTCAACGATCTGGGTCCAATCCTTGGCCCCCACCACGGACTCAACGCCGTAGTGCCCGATTGCCTCGTGGGCCAGCACCTGAGCAAAGCGCTGCTCGGTGGCGATGTTGCCGGCGTTGATCCAGACGGTGGGCCGCCCGTCGTACACACCTTCGGCCCGGCGATAGCCCGGATCGACCTTGGCGCTGGCTGGGAAGTCCTCGGCCGAGCGCACAACGACCACGCTGGGCGCGTTCTCGCCCCAGTGCTGGGTCAGGTCGGCTTTGAGCTGCAGCGCGCGGTCAAAGTCCAGGCCGCTGCCGGCAGCGGGTGCAGCGGGTGCAGCGGATCGATTTACCCGCCCGGCGGGCCCAGGTGCTTCAGCTCCGGATCCTTCGCCAGCTGCTCCTTCGCCCACTGGCCGGAGGCCCGATACTCGGCCTTCAGCGACTCGATCTCGGAGGGCGTCAGCATCGACACGTCCCTTGTCGAGGGTGAGGATGGTGCGGGCTTCGGACTCGGTGAGGCCTTCGAAGCCGTAGCCGAACTGGTCGCGCCACCAGGGTTCGATTGATCCGAAACGTTCACGGACGTCGGCCAGGCTCTGGGAGTTGAGGGCGATTTTCCGCGAATAGTCCTTGCCGGTCAAAGCGGTGGCCAGCACAACCTTCCCGCCGTTGTCCTCGATGTGGGTTTTCAGCTGGGCCAGCGTGCCGCCCTGGGTCAGGGTGTCATCGATCAGGACATAGTCGCGGCCCTTCTCCACCTTGCCGGTGAACGGGGGCTGGTTGGCCAGCCGGTGCAGGGCGTCGCCGGCACTACGGTTGACCTTCGCGGCCTGGACGATGTCTTCGGACACCTGCAGTCCCAGCCGCTGGGCCAGCACTTCGGCAGCCATCCGCGGAATCCGGTTGTTGCCCGTGGCTTCCTGGGACTGCACGGCCACCACCAGGGGCTTGCTGCCCTCCGGCAGCACAGCACGCACGTCCTCGACGAACTCCGGTGTGACGACGTCGCGCGCCACACGCAGCGCCGCCGCATCGTCGCCGGCCTTGGCTGCATCGTAGTCTGCATGCGCGCTCAGGCGCCCCGGACGATGTGCCGTGACAACGTCCGGGAAGTTGGCCTCCCACCCTCGCCGCGAGAAGAGAGGATCGGACGATCCCGCCGCGCTGTCCGCTGCTGCGGAGTCACCGCCCTGCCGGCCGGCCTCACCCGGCACAGACTTCGAAGTCTCAGAGTTCGATGCCGGTTTCGCCTTGGCGTCCCTCTTCACCACTGCCGCCTTGGCCGTCTTGGCGTCCCTTCTCGCCTTACGCTCAGGCTTCCCAAGCACGGAATCCAGATCGCGCGGAGCCGGGACAGTGCTATGCCAGCGTGGCACCTCATCCGGAAGAGCATTCCCTTCCTTGTCCACCATCTGCACCTTCACCTGCCAGCGCGGATCCTTCCCGGGCGGCCGGAACTCGATCACCCGATCCCGAGTGTTGCCATACGCGTTCACGATTCTTCCCGGCCGGAAGTAGGCACCAAGCGTGCCGATGTCATCCCGAACGTACTCGGGGGAGCCTGCCTTGATGCGGACCTTGGGCGTGTAGACCGGGCCGGGTTCATCTGCGGCTGGTGCTGCAGCAGCTGCAGGTTCACTTCCGCCCGTGGCCGGAACACTACCGGTTTCCGTCGGCACACCTGCGCTTTCGACAGGAGCGCTGACGCTCTGCCCCGTTTCACCTGCGTTCGGAACTGCCTGCGGCGCTGGCACTGCCTCCGCCGGCTTGCTCCTGGTGACGCGGCGAGTGGTCTTCTTCGGGTCGCGGACCCAAGACTTGAACTGCTCCTGCGACATTTCCTTGATGCCGCCGAGGCCGGTCCAGCCCTTCGAATAGTTGGCCAGGTAGGTGTCCCGCGCTTCCTGCTCCGAGGCGGTACCCATGATCACCTTGTGCTCGTCGAAGGATCCATCCTTGTTCACCTGGTCCACCACGTATACCGGCAGGGCCGGATCCTCAGCGCGGTCGGTCATGAATACGTCGACGTGGTCCTTGTCCTTGCCGACCGTGCCCTTGAAGTAGCCGTAGTGGTTCTTCAGCGCCGGCCAGCGAGGATCCCGCTGGCTACCTGCAGGGTTCTCGATGCTGATGTCGTGGCCGTTGATGCGGACATGGCCTTTCTTATAGTTACCAGCTTGCTTCTGCGCATCCGACGGGAGCGGCAGATCATTCACAGGGTTGGTCGCGGCTTCTGCTGCCGCGGTGGCCACCTTCGGCGCATCCGCGGGCACGGCGGCGCTGTCCTGAGCAGGCGTCGCCTCGGCAAGGGGCTGCGCCGGAGCAGTCTCGGCCAGGCTGGGTGCCTCCGTCGTGCCAACGGCGCCCGGCTCCGAAACCGGTTCGCCAGACACACCGGTGCCCGATTGCAGCGGTGCATCATTCGGTGCGAGCTGCAGGCCGCTGGCCAGCGGCGCCGACGCAGAGCGATCGGCAGGCGCTGCATCATCAAGCTGCAGGTCCGCAACCGGTGCCGCTTCCCTCAGCGGGTGCTGCGCCGGCGATGCCGGGCCTGCGGCCTCACTCCCAACCGAGCCGTCGGCATCCGTGGGCGGCTCGGTGAGGCCGCGTCGGCGCTCGCCCTTGACCTCGTCCAGCAGCGGGCGCACGCGGGCGCTGGGCAGGCCGTACTGGTCACGCATGGTGCGCAGCAGAGTCGGCGTGTTGATGCCTCCATGCGCCTCCACCTGGTACTGCAGACCGTTGTGCAGCAGTTGCTTGATGTCCGTCGAAGTCGGCTCGCGCAGGGCTTCGCCGGTCTGTGCATCGACCCACGGTGGCGCGGCTGGGGGCGGCAGCGGCGGTGCCGACGCCGCCGGCACTTCGGGAGTAGCCAGGCCTGCCTGGTCGCCCTGGACTTGCGGAGGCACGGGCTCGGCGATTGCCGCGGCAGCCGGTGCGATGGCAGTAGGTTCGTTGAGCCGCCGAGCCTGGGACACCAGGTTGGCGATACCTGCGATCGAGCTGGGCGCGGCGTCGGGGAAAGGCACTGTCGGCTGCGGGCGGGCAGCAACCCGGCGCCCATCGAAGGGCGCGGACATGCCGCGGCCCTGCGGGAACCGCATTTCGGGTTCAGCCATCACCTCCGGCCGGACACCACCGCGCGTGATGGTCCCATCCGGCGCCGCGGTCATCACTTCGGGCGGCGGGAGCGCGAGCATCTGTGGGATCGGGGGCGGCGGCAGCGATGGCGGCGTGGGAGCCGGCCTACGTGCCAAGCGCTCGCGCTCTGCATCGGCCTGCACAGCGGCCTGATTGTCGCCACGACTCGCGATGGCACCGCCGGCGGCCATTCCGCCGCCCAGCAAGCCGCCGATCGCCGCGCCGGTACCCGCGGCCTCGGGCACGCCCTCCCATGCCGCCTGGGTCGGGTCGACCTGCCGCTGACCGAGATTGCCGGCCAACTGCGACCCGCCTTCCTGGAGGCCTTCTTCGACAGTCTCGCGCGCGGCACCGGCCAGCATCGCCTTCGGCTTGCGTGCCAGACCGCGGGTGAAGACGTCAGCCTCGAACGGCGCCGCGATGCGGCCGGCAATCGCAGCGATTGGTGCCGTAATGGCTTGCGCTTCCATCGACGCGCCACGCGCGATCGTTTCCTTCACTGTTTGCGGGTCGCCGCCGGCGGCAACCATGCGCTTGTACTCCGGATTCGCGTCCCACACCGATTGCGGCTGTGCCATTGCCTGCTGGTACGTCTGCTGGCCTGCCGAACCGGTCTCCATCACCGTCGTCATGCCAGTGGCAGCGGCGGTCGCTGCCCGGTGTCCAGCGGCAGTCGCAGCCATTTCCGCGGCCTCGGTACCGAGGCCCTTGGCCAGCGCCCCGGCCATGGCCCGCTCGCCTGCCTGAGCCGCTGCAGCGCGCGTGCCAGCGCCCATCGTGGCGATGTTGGGCACCTGCTCGGCAAGGAAGTTTCCGATCAGCCGCGGCGAGGACAGCACCTTGCCAGCGCTGGCGAAGAAGCCCTTGGTGTCCTGCAGCTCCTGCTTTTCCTGCTTGAGCGCGTCCGACTGGCTCTCCCCGAGGTAGTCGGTTGCCATCTGCGTCGCCTTGGAGAGGCCAGCGCTGTCGGACCCAGCACGACGTCCACCCAAGATTTCCGACGGCGTACCCGGCACCAGAGCGGCCGTCTCCGACGCCCCCTTTACGCCCAAGCGATCCAAGCCGCGCAGGCCCTGCCGCACCAGGTTCGTCGGCTCCAGAGAGTTTCGTTGCTCGATGGCGCCACCAATGATGTTCGCAGCGCCGGTGGCGATGCCGAGACCGGTGTCCTTGATGGCCTCGCCCCAGGTACGTTCAGGGCGCTTGGCCACCTTCTGGAAAGGGTCTCCCTGGACAGGTGAAAGCGTCGGACGGCGCGCGATCTTATTGGTGCCTGCCGGTGCTGGTGCCTGAGTCGGCGCCTGGCCTGCGCCGAAAGGATTCCCATCGACCTTCTCGAACGTTGCCATCAGAGATTCACCTTCGAGTAGCTTCCATCGTTGTTCTGCACGTACCAGTTGCCATCGGGTGCCCTACGCGCACCGGTCACCGGCGGGGCTTCTTGTGGGCGCAGGCCGGCATAGAGCGGATCCGCATCGAGCTGGGCCAGAGCGGCGGTCTTCGCGGCTTCGTCCATCGTGACGTTCCCGGAAATGGCGTTGAATCGTTCGGTGTAGGACTTCAGGCGGTCGGCATCGGTGAGTTCGCCCGTCTGGCGCGGCGCCTGGGCCGCCCGCACGTTCTGTCCGTCGGCAGCAGTCACGGGGCGCCAGCCGCCGTCACTGCCCACAACCCCCATGCTTCCATCCGCCGCAATCGAGATCTCAGGCCGTCGGGCGATGCGGGCCGTCTCCAGCGACGCCTGGCGATTGGCGGCGTTGTCCTGCATCTGCGCATTGAACTGGCCTGCCTGCAGCGCGCGGTTCGCGTCGCCCTGGGCAGCGACGGCGTTGACCTGACCGGCAGCAAGATCGGCTTCGTCCTGCGTGCGGAGCGCAGATGCGCGCTCTGCCTGGCGCGCGCCGGCCTCGCCCAAGATCGCTTGCGCTACCGCGGCGCGACCACTCGGGCTGCCCTTCAGGCTGGCGCTGCCCATTGCGCGCGTGAGCTTGTCCACCGTGGTGTCGGCCGGATTCTCGATGATCCCGCCCTGACGTCCGCGCTGCGCAATCTGCGGAGTGGGCCGCGGAGCCACCACTGCCGGCGTTGCCGGCGCGGCAGCAAGGGGCGACACCAGGGGAGCCAGGGAGCCACTTGCCGGAGCGGCTGAGGCCGCCCCGCCGGCGGCTGCGATGGTGGCAGCGGACCCGGTGAACACCGAATTGCCGTTGGCATCTACGGTGCGGGTAACGCCCGCCGGCAACGCGGCGGTGCGGCCGTCCTGGGTCATGTAGGTGCTCGGCGCCGCTGCGGTGGTTGCCGCAGCCCGGGGAGCTACAGCACCTGCCGCACCCGCAAGTGGCGCTGTGGAGCTCACGCTGGAACTGACACCGGTGAAGTCCGCCCCGATCGACGGTCGCCCGGCCAGCCGGGAACCGCTGAGGGGCGCGGTCGAATCGACGCTGGCCGAGACCCCAGAGAAAGTGGGCTTAGGCCTCGGGGCTGACGGGAGGCGCAGTGGCGACAAGCGGCTCAGCGCTGCGGTGGCGCCGCCGACGGGATCCAGCTGGGTCGGCGCACGCAGTGGTTGCCCCTGCTCCGATGATGGTGCTGCACCCGCAACGGCCCTGCCGGCATCCCGTACGAACCCGCCGGCCTCACGCCCTGG
>NZ_JASJSI010000005.1:0-71863 GCF_030237085.1 Stenotrophomonas maltophilia group sp. Smal32 | reverse complement strand
CCAGCAGCGCGCAAACCAGCGCCTGCGGCCCGCCGTGCCAACGCAGCGCCGCCGGCTACGCCGCTGCGTAGCGCGGAGCCGGCCGCTGTGCCGGCACTCGGCCTGGGCGCAATGCGGAGCTGCCCGGTGGCGCCGCCGACGGGATCCAGCTGGGTCGGCGCACGCAGTGGTTGCCCCTGCTCCGATGATGGTGCTGCACCCGCAACGGCCCTGCCGGCATCCCGTACGAACCCGCCGGCCTCACGCCCTGGCGCCGTGACGGCGTCGGCCACGGTGCCAGCAGCGCGCAAACCAGCGCCTGCGGCCCGCCGTGCCAACGCAGCGCCGCCGGCTACGCCGCTGCGTAGCGCGGAGCCGGCCGCTGTGCCGGCACTCGGCCTGGGCGCAATGCGGAGCTGCCCGGGGGCGACGCCGACGGGATTCAGTTCGTCTCGATCATTGATGGCCATGAGGTTCCCCTTTTGTGGTTGAGGCTGATCACGCGTCCGCGATCTCGCCCTGGAAGCTGAAGTTCTGAGAACAGGAACTGGATTTACTGCGGCCACTGGAGACAGACGCGCCGTAGTTGACGGCGCTCATCGTGCTGGCAGCCAACTGGCTCGAGATCTGCGCCTTCGCGCGCTGGATCTCGCCCGACTGGGACAGCAAGCCGAGCATCTGCTGGATCCGCATCTGCGCGTGCTGCAGCTGGGCCTCGACCGAGGCTCGCTCTCGCGCGAGGCCGAGCTCGAAACTGCGGTCGGCAGCCGCGGACGCCACTTGCTCCACGCCGGCATCGGCGCTGTAGATGCGAGCCTTCGCATCGAAGGCTTGGCCCACGGCTGCCAGGCGAGCACGTTCACCGCTCAGTGTGGCGTCCCAGCGGGCGATGCCGGCGCGCCAGACGTCCAGGTTCACACCGTGCTGCGCCATGCGAAGGCGCTCCGCCTCGAACTGCATGTTGTTGCTCGCCGCCCAGGCATCGACGCGCTTGGCATTGGCATCGACCAAAGTGCGATACAGGTCCGCCCGCTTTCCCTCCCCCTCTACGCTTGCTGTGTAGCCTTGCCATTCGGCGACGTGGGCACGCCAGCGCGCCTCGTAGGCGTCGACCTGGGCGCGGTACTTGTCGATGCCGAACCGATTGATGTCGGCTTGCACCTTCACCGCCTCCACACGGGTGCGGTAGAAGTCGGCCAGGGTGGTCACGCCACGAAGCTGGGACTCATACAGGCGCACCCGCTGCTCGTTGATTTCACCCCGAGCGCGTTCGCCTTCGATCTGGGCGCGGAACACCTCGACCTTGGCCAGCTCTGCCTGGATGCGGTCCCGCAGCACCTGGGCATCGGTCTGGTAGGCCTGCAGGCGCGCGTTGAAGACCGAGATCCTGGCATTCAGCACTGCGATGACGGTCTCGCGTTGGAAAGTCGCAGCCTGCAGCAGCACCTTCTGCTCTTCGGTGTGCAGCTGCGCCAGCGTCCCCTCGAGGGCGGCGCCCTGGGCGATGGCCATGCGCTGGTTGGCCAGCGATTCCTCGAACTGCTTAATCGCAGTATCCCGGGAAGCTTCGGCAACGGCGCTTTGGCCGGTCTGGCGGATCTCCAGGACCCGGCCGGCAAGCATGCCCTGGGGCTCAGCAAAGCCCCGGGCACCAAATTCTGCGACCGCCTGCTCAACGTTCCGATGTGTCTCGAGCTCGATGCGGCTGCGAGCCCGCTGGAAGATGGCGTCCTCAATGATCTTGGGCAGTGCCTGGCTACCAACGATCATGGGCTTGAGCGTCGAGGTCAGCGTGTCGACCAACGTGCTGACGTACGGTGTCGCCTCGAACTGCCAGGTGTCGTTGAATGGCGGCTCGATGAAAATCGGCTTCTCGGCGTCGAACTCTGGCAGGGAGATGTTCGGCACCGCCGGCAGGTTCAACGCCTCAAACGTCGGTACCTGCGGCAATACATAGGTCGGTTCCAGCGGTAGCACGATCTCCGCCGGGTCGATCGGGAGCGTCGGCTCCACGACATTGGGTGTGGTCGGCTTGGCGCCGAACGCCAACGTCGGTGTTTGAGCATCGAGCTCAGGTGCTTCGCTGATCCAGATCGGCGCGGCCGCAAATCCCGGCGCACTAGGCAGCGGAACATCGGGAGCGCGAAACTCCAATGCCCCGTCGTCCAGGTCCGGACGCCGTGGCCGCTGGAACGTGGCCTGGGGATCAGCGAAGCGAAAGTCGACATTGAAGTCGACCGGGTCCAGGCGAACACTGTTGAGACCGTCGAGGTTGGAAATCGCCAAACTGTACGTTTGGGCCCCCAACTCCATGAACTTGTCGTGGGCGCTGCCCACGAGTGTGACCGCGGCATCCGCCGACAGGTCAGGACACCAGGTCGAAGCCATATTTCTTCTCCAATCAAGACCACTGCAGCAAGATGAAGACGTTCCATTGATTGCCGCCTTGGACCACTATGCCCGGCGTGGCATCAACGGGTACGTACCCATCCAGGAGGTACCGGCCTTCCGCTTCGAAAACCATCGGAATGACAGCGGGCCCGTCCGGAAGGTCGATCCTTAGCTCGAAGTCGATGCCGTACTCAAAGCCTGCGGCGCCATTGAAGAACTCCGGATTCCTCCACGGATATGCGTATCCGTTGGTGACCAGAAGCTGGTATTCCTCGGGCTCCGGATCATCACCGCATTGCTGCACCACACCACTGAGCTCGCGCCAAAAACAAGGCCCCGCCATACCTACCCCCTTGTACGTCGTTCGAGATAGACCTGCCGGAACTCGATCGCCGCCAGATCAAAGTCGGCTCCATCCACGTTCTCGATGATGAAGTCGAAGTCCACTGCCTTGATTCCCTTGCCCAGCTTCCAGCGCGTCTCGCGCGTGCTTGTCGCCGGTCGCTCCAGAATCTTGTATATGGCGGCTTCCTTATGGCCAGATTCCTCGTTCACCGTGATCACATGCAGCAGTAAGGTGCCGGTGCTGGTGTACCCGACGAACGCCTCTGGCACCCGCTTCAGCCGGCGCGTCCCAAGCGCGGAAAGCCCGAGCCTGATGCGTGCGGCGATCGGCTGGCCATCGTCGTCATCGCCGTCAAGTCGGTGAAGTCCGTCGCTCGCCGCACCGTAGTATCGGTTGCCGATCTTGGCGAAGCTGTTGAACGGATACTCCGTGTACCGCGACAGACCGCGGCTCTCGGTGTTCAGAACCCATGCAATGTACTCACCCGTGTCCAGTGCCAAGCGCGTGACGAACCCCAGCCCGTCGCCCAGACGCTGCAGGGCCTCGGCACTATTCACTTCACCGGCCCTCGCCAGCGCGCGCTCATTGACCAGTACGACGCCGGTACCCGATCCGAAGGCGTCTGCGTTGATCAGCAGCGCTTCTGCGAGACGGTCCGCCGCACGCTGCAGGCTCCCAACCACCTCCGAAGCGACCAGGCTATCGGCGACACGCTCGGACTTGAGGACTTCGGTCAAAGCACCAAACCACAAGCCGCCGGCAATCGCATTGACCGCGTCCGCATAGGACC
Source organism: Stenotrophomonas maltophilia group sp. Smal32 (assembly GCF_030237085.1). NCBI lineage: Bacteria > Pseudomonadati > Pseudomonadota > Gammaproteobacteria > Lysobacterales > Lysobacteraceae > Stenotrophomonas > Stenotrophomonas maltophilia group sp. Smal32. The sequence goes on along the minus strand of NZ_JASJSI010000005.1, from coordinate 68,357 downwards.
GGCACGCACCCAGCAGCAGAAGCCTGTCTAGAACTCGCTCCAGCTTTGAGACCGTCGCCTGCGGCGCCGGCGCGAACACGACACCCTCCTCCACCAGGAGCTGGTAGACGATCGCGACAGTGTCCTCCAGGCTCAACACATCAGCGGCAGCGCCGTTGCCTGACTGGGTGCTTCGCCGCCCAGCTGCGACGGCCAAGGCCTCGCCCAGCACGTGGGTCGGCAATGTCGACTCCGACTGTCCCATGTCCAACGCAGCCCGTGGGCTCACAAACCACAACCCACCGAAGGACGACACCATGCGAGGAATGGCCTCGAGCCCCGCATAGGCCATGGGCTCTGTGAGCTGGCGTCCACGCGCGTGGATCGCAAGCCTCGCCGCACCACCACCATGACCAGGGGCGGTCTGGAAGCCAGCCGCTACGACCAGGACCGATGCACCTCCCTCCCCGACCAGGTGTAGCGATGCCACCCCATCCGTGCTGAGCTGCAGAGCCGCAGCACCGTGCGCTGGCACAACGGGATCCACACCGCCGCCGAATCGAACCTGCGCGACGCCAGCGCCGCGAAGCCTCAGCACGGCGGCGCCGCTGCCAGCAAGTCCACGGCCAGCACCTCGCGCTCGGACTACCAGCGCGCAGCTGGCGCTTCCCTCAATCGAAACGGCGTCAAGGGGAACGAACTCAATGGTCATTCGATGACGTCTCCGGTGGCAAACATGGCGCAGCCGACCAGCAGCGGACCTTCGCTCAGGTGCAGCGAACGGTAGAAGCGATCGCCGTTGCAGACGTACTCGACAACGCCCCCCACCCGGCGGACCTGCCAGACATCCTCCGCACTGTAGGTTCGAACTTCGCTGACCCTTGCCCCAGACTCGATCGCACAGACCTGCATCAAGCCGCCGGGGCTCTGGTGGAAGTAGAGCCCATGAAGAATGGCTGCAGGATCCTCCAGCCTGTCCCGATCGGTGCACAGCCCCACCACAACCCCAACCACCCGACTCATTGTCAGCTTCATAACCAGATCACCATCGAGCTCGGCGTCACTCCGAGCTCCGGCGTCCCACGCGAACACGCTCGCATACTCGAAGCGGCCAGGAACTCGAGGCGATGCGGGCCGTGCCTTCTGCTCCGGATAGCTGGTGCACGTGATAGGCCCTGGCGGTGCCGTCTGGACGAACACGCTGCGACAAACCTGGTAACGCACGTAGCTGGTGCCACCGGACTGCTCGTAGCCCAGGATCGTCGCGTTCTGCGGCAACTGCACTGCGCCATTGTTCGGGACAGCCATCGTCCCTTCGCTGCATGACTGCCGCCAGTAGCCCTTCGCGGGCTCCCCGCCGCAAAACGTATAGGCCGCACTGTACGGCTGTGCTTCACGCGCAGGCTGCGGGGGAATGAATCTTGCGGTCGGCGGCTTCGACAACATGTCAGCTGGCCTGATCGGCGACCACGTTGAAGATGCTGATGCCGGTGCTGTTGGTGCCATTGGCAACGACGGTATCGGAGCTGAAGAGCACGGCCGCATTCGATGCAGGCCCACCGGCGGTGCCTTGCAGGCGGATGCCAGTGGTTGCCCCTCTTCCATCATCACCAGCCGCACAGAAGCGATAGAAGGACGGCGAAAGGTTCGGTGCGGCAGCATTGGCGCCGTCGAAGGCGATCAGGCCCTGCCAGTCTTCCGACGGGTTCTTCGGCAGAACGTTCCCCACTGGAGCCGCAAAGGTCAGCCCTTGGCCCGCGACCTCAAGCTTGGCGACCTGGGTATGTGCGCCGGCCATGTCCAGGGCAGTATCGGCTGTTGCCGGAACCGGCCCGGCATAGATGTAGATGAAGCCACCATCGAGGGCGCCTTTGACTTGCTGCAGCAGCGCCTGAGCAAGGGGAATCGAGATCGTCATGGTTCGTGGTCCTGGTTCAGAGGGGGGGAATCGCGTACCACCAGTCACCCAGTTCGATGCTGGTGTCGGGGGTAACAGCAAGGGTCGGAAGCCGCATCTGGAAGTCGCCAGCGGACCCGTCATCCAGTCCGATTGCTCCGTCGATGCGCGGGGCGGTGAAAGAGATCTGCCCGAGGTCAGGCTCGTTGCCCACAAGCCGGAACCACCCGGCCAGGCCGTTCGCGACGCCTCGCAAAAGCCAGCGTTGCACTGGATCCTTGTAGACATAGCGACCGTTGCGGACGAAATGCAGGCCGTTGGCCGTCCCGCCCGCCTGCCACGGTCCGCCGTCGCGAGTAATGCGCGCCAGGAGCTGTCCCGTAGGCGGCAGGTCTGCACGCGCGGGCTGGATCCCCGAGCGAATCTCGATGCAGCCGTTCCGGAAGATCCCGTCGAACGAGGTGGGCCCGAGCAGCAGCGTTTCGAACCCGGTGGAAGTGATGACCGCCATTGAGGCTCCTATATGGGTTTGGGCAGCGATGTCAGCGGGTAGAAGCGACGGTCATCGGCAATCACGCCGGTGACCGCGCCGAGCTCGTAGCCCGTCAGGTAGTTGAGCGTGCCGGTGTAGGGCCCGGGGATCGACACGCAGTAGCGGCCCTTGCAGTAGTTCCAGCCCCCGCTCCAATCGAAGCCGAGGAAATCGGTCACGCCTTGGCGTTGGACCATGGCTGTTCTGAGGCTTGCGGCGGCCGAGAAGAAGACCAGGCCCTCGCGCGGGTGTTTGCGCCAGATCACGCCGTGCTGCGTACCGTCGCGCGGCCCCCATCCAGAGCCCGACGCGCCGGTCCAGTAGTTCCCGAAAACGAGACCGTCAACGACACCGCCAGGGGCCCGCGTGTCGAGCCCGAGGAAAGGGGCTGGCAGGCCACTGGCTGGGTCCCAGTCCACGGCCTCGATCTCGCCGTACAGCAATCGCCCGCCCATGTATGCGAATGGTTGAATGCTGTGGACACCATTCACGCCCTGGATCCGCCAACCGGAGTAGAGGTTGTGGCGAAGATCCATGTACGCCAGGAGGTGATAGTCCTGGCGATCGTTGCCGACGGAGAAATCCCTGTCGATCAACGGCAGTTCACCGCCATCAAACTCCAACACGACGAGCACGCGAAGGGTCCCGCGGTACCCAGTCGCCTCGGTGGCGACCTGCCCCTGGCTCAGGCGCAGCGCAAGGAAGGCATCCCTGCGCTCAGAACCGGCATAGTCGGAAGCCACCAGGCCACGAGTCGGCGCGACCAGCGCGAAGGCCCCAAGGGCGTTGGTGTAGTCGCCGATCAGGTAGTCGGCCCGGCTCAGTCTATGGTCGATACCGACGCCGGAGATTTCCACCTCCTGCGTCATCGTATTGACCAGGCCGAACACCGTGGTCGGTTCACTGCTCACCGTGCGAATTGCCTTGGTCCCATCAGCATTGAAGAACCAGGGCAGCGCAGCGTCGTTGAAACCGTTCGCGGACGATTCGTCCTGTGGATTGATCCTGCCCGGTGTCATTCCAAGGAGGCGGTGGCTGCCCTGCACCACTTCCCAATCACCCTTTTCGGGCGTTCCCTCGCTCCGAGTGACCCTGAACACAACGAACGCCGATTGAGCTGTGGTCGGTTGGTTGATCACATAGTGGGTGAACGTCACCACCAGCTCATGATGTCCATCCGCCCCCCTGCGCAGGCAACCGGACGTCAGCCGCCAGGACAGATAGTCCGGAGGTGTATCGACCATCGCATCCCGATAGGCAATGCGATCGAACAGGATCTGGCCCTGCTGGAAGATCCAGCGCGCGCCGTCGTCGATCAGGGTCAGGTCGCGGAGGTACCGGACGCCATACCCATAGAAGGACAGAGCCAGATCCCGACCGTCCTTCCAGTCGACGTTGCCGAAGAAGTGGAGACCGGCGGGATAGCGGTCTGGCTGGTTGTAGCTCTCGTAGCGAGCCCCGGTGATGCTGTCGACAACGTCCCAGCGTTTCCAGTAGCGCGTGATCAGGCGTCGGCCGCTGAACTCGAGCCAGGCCGACGGGTTCTCACCGGTGGGGTCCACTTGTGAGCCGCGGTCGGCCGGATCACCCGTGTGCACATTCCAGCGAGGCCACAGGATGAAGCCGCCCATGGGTTCAAGTGGCTCGAGCGGCGGTTCCGGCTCCGGCGTGATGATCGTCAACCGCGTCAGTTCACCGATCTTCTCGGCCACGATAAGGGTTCCGTCATCCGCTTCCTGCCTTGCACTGGCGATCCCCAGCCCATTGCGAGCGGCCTCCTGCGTTACGAATCCCAGTAGCTTCCTTCCCGCCGGCATATGCAGCGAGGCGGCCGCCCGATCGCCAACCACCACGATCGGCTTCCAGCCGGTATGCCGCCCGCCGCTCATTACGAGACGTCACCCCCATCCTTGGCAGAGAGCACGTACTCGATCGCCAGCTTGTCGCCGGCGAGCTGGTTGGTGCGCGGGGTCGCGAACCGGGTCGCTGCAATCAGGATGTTCGCGGTTGCGCCCTTTGCCGATCCGGTCAGCAGCCCGATGCCGTACAGGTTGTAGGGACCGCCTGCGGAATAGGTCAAAGTCGCTGCAGCCAGTGCAGCCGTGTTGCCGATGGCTTCTGCCGTGGACGGCGTGGTAGTCCAGGGCAGTCGGGTCGCCGGGGCGTAGGCCGTGAATTCGGAGGCCACGTCCTTGAACGTACTGCCCTTCCAGTCGGCTGCAGGGGTGACATTTCCCGTGAAGGGGGCCAGGTAGAAAGCGGTCTGCTGACTGCCACCACCCATTCCGGCGTTCAGCAGATAGTTCAGGCCTTCGTTGACCAGGCGGTTCGGGTCGATCTGCCATGGACCGAGCTCGCCACCAGCAGGCGCGTGCGCGTGCCGGAAGATGCCGCCGATGCTGACGCGCGCGCCGGGAATGTAGATACCCGATTCGCACCGTTCGTACTTGTGCTGGCGGATCGCGCGAATTGCATCGCGCCCCACCGCGCCCAGGGATTGCAGGGCCTTCATGACGTTCATCGATTTGCTCCTTCGGTGGTTACCATTTGCCCGCGGGGCAGGAGGCCCCTTGGAATCGGGTCTTGCTTGCCAGGGGGCAGCTGCAGAGGCTGCAGCGCAGGAAGAGGCGACGTCCTACACGCTCGGCGTTCGGACAGGCGCGGCAGATCTCCAGGCGACGCTTCACGTCGTCCGGTTTGGCCAACAGAGTCATGGGTCAGGGATCCCGGTGGATGACGTGGGCGACGGCCCGATCGGTCACGGCCAGCGACTGGCCTTGCGGTGCCCGCAGCGCGGCAACCAGCTGGCTGAGTCCGTCCTGCTGACGCAGCAGCACTGCGGCATGGTCTGCGTCATCGATGACCGCCTCCCCCTTCTTCAGCACCTGAACCTGACCGCCAGGCAGACCGATGCAGAAATAGCCGTCACGCGCGAGCCAGATCAGAACGGGTGCTGCGGACTGCAGACCGATCACGTCGCCGTTGACGACCACGGCCGATCCGGGAACCGCGCCGCTGCCGCGCGCCACCGTCTGACTGAAGTCCTTGGGATCGGCGCCGGCATACCAATAGGTACGCGCGCCGGCGGCGACGTAGAGGCCCGCTCCATCGGGAGACCCATCGCCAATAGGCTCCATCAAGTCGATCGGAGCATTGAACCGCATGCGGTTGGCCGACGGTCGGAACAAGCCGTAGCGCAGTGCTTCCGACCACAGGACTTCTTGGCCGCATGCGACGAACTGCCGGCCGTGCCCACCGCGCACGATGTGGCCTGCCGGTAGGGGCCGCAGGAACTGAGTAGTGAGCGCCCTGCCCTCACCGGGCGACAGCACCGGTGCCGAGCGGGTACCGGCCGGAAGAATGGCGTACTGCCGCATCACCTGGTCGTTCGGACCGGAGACGTAGATCGCAGCCGACACCGTGCCCGGTGCCAACGGCAGCGGTATGTCAGTCAGCACCAGGCCGCCGCCTTCGGCAACGTCGATCGCCGCGGCCAGCGTGCTGCCGGACTCGCGGCCGAGCCGGTCCAAGAACGTCACCGCGACCTGGTACTGCCCTGGTGCGAGGGCACTGCCGGCCGCCGACACGAGGACGGGCTGTCCCGCTGGGTGCTCAGGCGCCCAGGGATGCCCCTGCAGGTCGATGTCCAGGAATCCACTTGCCGTGCTGTTGCTGAAGAAAACGCGGTCGCCGATCAGCGCGTAGCTCAAGGGGTCCAAGCCCACCGCGATGCCCAGCGGCTCTACACGCTCGTCCTCGTGCAGAGCATGGAGCCGGCCACCGTCGACAAAAAGCCCGTACTGCAGCAGCTCGTGGCCCCACAACGAGTGAGTCAGCGTCCCGGGGTGAAAGCGCTGATGCCCGCGCCGGCGCTGCGGCCGGCCTGCGGCGTCCAGGTCGACATTGTCGGCCTCGCGTAGCGCGCGCGGGATGCCGTCGTCATCGGTCGGTAGCGCCCCCTCTCCGGCCACGTTGTTGATGCCCAGTGGCCACGGGCCACCAGGGCGGAGATCTTCATCGCGAACGGGCATGTCAGAACCACATGGGTTGGGTGCCGGTGGTCGGGTCGATCGACAGCTGCTGCAGCGCGCGCGCGGTGGGCCGCTCACCGAAGTAGCTCTCGAACAGTGCGAGGTGGCGATCGGCGTCCGCAGTGCTCCGCTGCTCGGAATCGCGCTTGTTCAGGGCCCGCCAGCAGGCCCAGTGCACCAGCTTCCGGTGGTGGATGGCATCGATCACCGGCTCGTCCTCGCTGTCTTCCATCGCCTCTGCAGCCTCCGGCACGCGCCAGAGAGTGAGCTGCAACACGTCCGACTCCGCCGGTACCGGACTGACAGATACCTCACGGGCCTGCCGATCGCGCACCAGGTACTCCGGGCGCCCTGCCTCGGTGCGCCAGTGGCAGTGCCGTCCGTCGAGAGCGGTGCTGGTGGTCCTGCAGAGCGGGTCGGACAGGTTGCTGGCCAGCACCGCGCGCCGAACCACGTACACGGTCGGATGAAGCGTGTAGTCAGCCCGACCGGGCTCAAGGTTGATGTGGCAAATATCGGGGCGGCCGCTCTCCACGAGCAGCCGCGCCCGAATGCACGCCTCTTCCACAGCTTCGTTGAGATGGCGGGTCAGCGCGGCGTCACTCCACAGGTAAGGAGCCACGTCGTCGTCGAGCTCTTCCCGGCATTCCTCGATCAACTGGCTGAGGGTGCGCGCCTCCACGTCAGGCTTCCTCGAGCGCCTGGCTCAGCACCTTCAGGGTGGTGCCGCGCTGGTCGGGCTCCGGCTTGGCCAGCTCCAGATCGAGGGCGGCTTTGATCACGACCTTGGCGATGCCGCCCTTGGCCAACTCCGCCTTCAGCTTCTGCCAGCTCAGGCCGTTCAGTTGGGCTGCCGCTTCGACGATCTCCGGCGGCAGCGTAGCTGCGACGTTCGCGCCTGCCGGCGGCTCACTGCTGCCGGTGTTGGAGCTCGTGGTGGTGCTGGCGCCTGAGCCATCGCCGCCGGCATCGGTACCGGTGCTGCTGACAACCGGCGCCGTTGGCGGTTCCCGGCCTGCGGCCGAGTCGACCGGCGCTACCGGCTTGCTGGTGGTCTGCAGGCTCTGGGCCCTGGCGATGTAGTAGGCCTCCGGAATGCCCAGCAGCCGCTGGATGTGGTCGGAGTTTTCGACGTCGGCGACGTGCTCCGAATCGGCATTGGCCGGGTCGATCGGCACGAAGAAGTAGACAGTGCCGTCCAGCTCAACGGGCGCTTTCGGGCGCTTGAACTTGCATGCAATCAGCATGGGATGCTCCTGGTAGGCGGGGCTGCAGCTGCAGCCCCGCTACGGTTGGGTGGCTCAGGCCGGGAACGCGGCCAGGCGCAGGATCAGCTCGCCCTGCTGGGCGCCCGGGGCGGTGTTGAGCTTCACGTACACCGGACGATTCACCGGCTTGGAGCCCAAGGCCTCCGCGACCAGGTGCAGGGACATCGGAATGAACGCAGCGGTGTCCGCCACCACTGCGGTCGGAGCAATGACGGTGTTGCCAGCCGCCGAGGTGCCGTCGATCGCGTCCGGGATGAAGACAGTGATGTTCTGCGCAGCCAACTTGCCGGCGGCGTCCAGCTTGGCGAACAGGCCCGAGGCCTGGCTGTGCAGCTTGTGATTGGCCGGCAGCTCGCCGATCAGGACCAGATCGCCATCCGCTCCGGCCTCGACCGGCCAGCTGTAGTCGTTGACCACCAGCAGGCCGGCGGCAGGCGACGATGCGCCGCTGTTGCGGCCAATTGCGAGTTTCGTGGACATGGATTTCTCCTGTTAAGAACTTGGTTTCTGAACGCAAGAGCCCCGGCATGCCGGGGCTCTTGGTTTGCGGCTTACTGCGGGTTCGGATCGGCCGCGGCGGTATCCAGGGCGATCGTGCCGAAGTCCTTGCCGTTGAAGCGCGTCTTCTTGATGCCGAAGATCGCACCGGCGCAGATCTCGATGTCGTTGCCGTGGTCGAGCGGAACCTCGGACCAGTCGAAGCGCAGGCCGTTGCCCGGCGAACCGAAGGCCAGTACCAGGGCCTGACGGCCCAGGTACAGCGCGCGAGCCGCGGCAACGTTTCCGCCGGCACCGTAGTCCCCGAAGCGCACCACGGACTTGTGCTTGTGCAGGATCGTGTTGCCGATCATGCCCAGGTTGTCCTTGAAGATCGGGTTGCTGGCACCTTCGGCGGCGGCTGCCGCCTTCTGGATGTCCAGCCAGTTGCCCGGATCCGTGGAGGTCTTCAGGTCATGCGCCTGGAACGGGTGCATGACGGTGACGAAGTGCTCGCCGCCGGCGATGGTGATCGGCTGGATCTCGGCCACCTGGGTCGAACCACCGCCCTGCGAAGCGGCCTTGGTGTTGGCGCGCTCGATCAGGACACGGCTCATCTTGCCGGCCGAGGTGAGCGATGCCTTGCTGGCGCCGTCGCCGAACAGGATGTGCGAGCTGTCCGGTGTTTCGAACGGGTTGCCAGCACGACCGGCGTAGTTCAGCGGGACGTTGTAGTCCTCGTTGATGCCGCGGGCGCCCGAGCCGTACATGAAGAACAGCTCGTCGTAGAAGCGCGCCCAGAACTCGGTCAGCCGGTTGCGGCCGACCTTGCGCAGGTCGTGGACGGTGCGCTTGCGGCTCATGCGGCCGCCGCAGCTGACCGGCTTACGGGCCTGGTCGATGAAGACCTTGTCGGTGAAGAAGTCGAGCTTCTCGCCCTTGCCCTCGGCCTTCTGGTCGCCTTCGATGACGCCACCGGACAGCTGCACGGACAGGTCGTAGCTGATGGTGTCGCCAGCTTCCTGCTCCAGGTCGGTCTGCAGCATGACCGGCATCGAGGTCTCCGACCCCTTGCCCATCATCTTGCGCGTCCAGTAGGACTGTTTGGATACCGAAACCATGAGGTCCGCAGACCACAGCTTCCGGGCCTTGGGGTCGTTCAGACCCACGATCGTCTGTGCCATGTTGCTTCTCCAGGGAGATCACGGCACTTCTGCGCCTCTGTCGTTGACCCGCACTACTGCGCAGGTTTTGAGGATGTTCAGCCCATCGCGGGCGTTGGCCGGCGCGCCACTCGCTGTAGCGCACCGCCAGTGGGTTGCTGCTCACCGGCTCGGGTGATCGTCACCGGGGTGTTGGATTCGATGATCACACGGGAGCGCTTGCCGCTCTTCTCGGTGAACGTGATCGATGCGCCTGAGCCCGACGGGATCAGGACCACGTCGCCGGGCTCCAGGGTGGTGTGCAGCTTGGGCATGAGGCTCAGTTGTCCGCCACGAAGGAGCCCGGCACATCCCGCAGGATGCGATCGCGCTCGCTCTCCGACTTCCCGGCCAGGAACGACTCGATGTCCTCGATGTTGTCCATGCCGGCGGCAGCGTCAGCGGTCGATCGGGAGGTCGGGTCAGCTGCAGCCGGTACCGTGCTCAGTGTGGCCGGCACATCACCCAGCGGCGCGCTACGGTCCGGCTTCGTCGGGGGCGGCGCCACGGGGGGCGCGGTCGCGGCAGCTGATGCCGGCAGCAGACCCTCGGCCGCCAGCAGATCGCGCGCGCCGGCCAGGATGTCCCAGTCGGTGAGCTGTCGGCCAGCGGCTGCGGCTTCGTTGACCACCGACTGCATCGCCTGCTCCCATGCAGCGAAGCGGATCGGGCTTGCGGCGATCGCGGCATTCTCCGGTCGGGAGAGGAACTGGCGCTGCAGGTACGCCCAGGACTGGTCGGCATTCTGCTGGCTGAGCTGCTGCTGCAGGGCGGCGATGTCCTGGGCGCGCTCGACGCGGCCGCGCTCGTCGCGCAGATCCTCGTACTGCTGCTCATACACCTCATCCTCGACGTCGCCGGCCTTGTACTTCTCCTTCAGGGCCTGCAGCTTGCCGTTGATCTCGCCGATCTCCTTGCCATAGTCGCGCTCGTCGGCCGCGTAGGTCGGCACGAAGGGCGTGGCCGGCGGCGGCTCGGACGTTGCTGGCGGCGCATGGGCCGTCCCATCTGCAGCAACTGCCGCGGCAGCGGCGGCCGCTGCATCAGGCTGTGCCGCACCGTCCGCCGGAGCGCCCGCCGCTGGCGCAGCTGAGCCTTCGGCCGGCGGCGTGGCAGTCGCGGTGGCGGTGGCGGCTGCCGACGCATCGGTGGTGCCAGTAGCTGCAGCGGCATCGCCAGGGGCGGCACCATCAGCGCTGGCCAGCGCAGCGCGCTCACCCTCGGTCATTTCCAGTTCGTTCGCGGCCAGCGAATGCTGGCCCGCGTTGTCAGGCTGCTGCATGAGCGGTTTCCTCGGGGGTCTGTTGGGTGCTCAGGAGGCGGTCTGCCGCCGGAGCGAGGGGGAGCAGGATCTCGATCAGCTCGGCAACGTTGAGCGCGTCACCCTTGGTCTTGATCTGCAATGCCTTGGCCTTGGCCATGATCTCTTCGCGCTTGGCCTCGTCCAGTCCGACCTTGGCCATGCGCTCGCGCAGGGCGACCTCGCGGTCCTGGGCTTCCTGCTGCTGACGCGCCTGCGCCTCGGGGCTCTCGACGTCCTGGTCGTTGTCCGATTGGCCGGTGATCTTGCGGATGCGCTGCACCACCTCGTCCTTGCCCGGCATATCGATCATGTCGAAGGCCAGGTCCAGCAGCTGGATGGACATCTCCGGTGGCAGCTTGCCCAGCATGTCGAAGAACTGCTCGGCGAAGGCCTGGCGCATGGACTCGCGGAAGTCCTGCTGGTCGACGATGAAGTCGGCCTGGTTGCGGCTGATGTCGTTGTCGACCACCCAAACGTTGTTGAGCGTGTCCAGGCGCAGCTGGTTGATGACCCGCCAGTCCAGACCCTTGCGCTCGCCAACGATCCGGAACTGCCGTTCCTCGGTCATGAACTGCTCGGTGAGCGACAGCTGCTTCTCGCCGCTGAGCTGGATGCCCAGACGGTAGTTGTCGAACAGTTCCGCCGTACTCACGGCGCCTTCCTGCTGCTTGGCCAGGATCGCCCGGCCACTGGCCGCGTTGGTCTCGCGTCCCAGGAGCTCGCGGTTCACGCCGGTGCCGTCATGGATGTGCGCCGCATCGAGCTCCAGCAGCTTGATCTGCGCCTCTGCCACGTCGAGGTTGCGCTCCACCTTGATCCTGCCCAGTCCGTTGTTCTTAAGCGGGATAACGCCATTGGGCTTGGCGATCTCGCGCTTCACTTCCTCGATGCGGTCCTCATCGATGGCGCCGTCCTCGTAGAACAGCTGATTGGTGCTCAGGGCCCAAAGCAGCTTGCTCATGCGCTTGTTCAGGTCTTCCTGCGAGTCGCGCACGCCGCGGACCAGGCCGTACTCCATCCCGTCGCGATTGCGGCGATAGCACCAGTACGGCGTGTAGGGGAACCGCCCGTGTCGGAAGGGGCTGCGTTTGAGCTGCAGAAGGCCGCCTTCGGTGAAGATCGCGCACCACATTTCCTCGACCACCGCGTCGGACAGCGAGTACACCGGGGAGGCCTCGCTCTTCATCGCCGCCAGCGCTACCTGGTGCTTCACGTTGTTGGGATCGAAGCGATCACCACGGAACTCGCCGCCCCAGAGCCGCTTGTGGGCGACCGGGCGCTTGAACCAACACTCGATCAGGCGGACCCGCAGTCGACAGCGGCTGTCCAGCGAGGCCCTGCCGGTAATGCGCCGGCCGGTCACGGTGTGACCGCGGCTGTCGTAGCGACGGAAGACCTGGGGGAGATCCAGCTCTTCGTCGAAGGCACCATTGTCGCCGTCGTAGTGGTCCTGTGCAGCGCGGTTCACCAGCTCGATGCGGTCCGGGAACATCGCCTCCGCATAGTCCAGATCGGCGAACTTCTCCCGCAGCAGGAAGCGACAGTCGCTCAGATCCAGCGCGCGGCTGACCGGGTCCCGGCGCATCTGCCGCCAGGGAATGTGGCCCACCATCACCGGCTCGTCTGCGCGGTCGGTCCGGATGGCCTCTTCGGTCCAGCCGCAGCCCGCGATCGCGGCATCCTTGAATGCCTGGCTGCGCGCCCACGGCACGCGGTTGGTGTCGCTGAGGTACTTCATCAGCTCCGACTTCACCGCGGCGATGTCGACGTCATCCTCGGCCCGCGGATGCACGACGCCATCGATGCGGGTGCGGCGCTCGGTGCCGATGACCCAGTCGATGGCCATCTTGATCTTGTTGTAGGTCAGCGGCGCCTGGTGGCGGGCCGCCAGCACCGCACGGTCTTCCTCTGACCACTGGATGTGGTCGTAGAAGTCGTAGTCGAGCATCTGCTCGATGCGGTTGTCGTAGAACGCATCGAGGGCCGTGTACCAGTAGTCCAGCACCTTCGCATGAAGACGGCGGTTCTCCAGACTGTCCAGCGGGTGGCCTTCCACGTCGGGCGGCGCCGCGGTGGCCACGTCGGCAGCACCTGGGTCGTAGGCCGGCTCGCTGCGCAAGTTCTCGATCGTCTGCATCAGTTCACCTTCTGCCCATTGATCTTGATCTGGATCCCCATCCGCGCCATCTCGCCGAGCCATTGCTCCCGGGTCTGCTCCGCCGGCGGGCGCAGGTTCTTCACGTCGTCGCAGAACTCGAGGATGGCGTCATGGATGCGGTGGCGGTAGGCCGGGACGTCCAAGCCGTAGAGGGCAACCGAGGCGTTCTGCAGGCGAGCAACCATGTCGCCGATGGTGTGGTGGCGACCACGGTCCTTGTCCTCCGGACGGAAGATCCAGAAGTCGCGGAACGGCACCACATAGGCTGGGCTGCCGTAAGCGATCATCCCGGTAATCGGGTTCATTCCTTCGACCCGGCGGTTCTCGTTGCGGATGTAGAGCGCTGCATCGTCGTCGCCATCGCGCACGATGTGGGTCAGGTACAGGGTCAGATCCCCCTTCTTGCCACACCACACGAAGCCATCCGGGGCGAGCTCGACCTCGGCGCTCATGCCTCAGCTCCCAGCAGCCCCAACGCGGCATTCAGCTCTTCCACCACCGCAGCTGCAGCCTGATCCGGTGACAGGACGTGGTCCTCTACCAGGGTGCCGTGGTTCTCGCCCCCCGGCAGGTAGCGTGCGTAGGCGCGGGCCTGCTGCAAATGGATGGCCAGCAGCTGGACCGTGGTCTCGTCCACGTCAGTTCGCCTTCCTGGTGAGATCCGACTCGATCCGTGCGGCGATCGCCGGATGGATCACGGCAATGTCCTGGGCGATGCGCTGCAGGACGGTCCTGGCGGTGAGCTCGCTCAGCTCGTGGCTGCCACGGTAGTCGACCATGGTGTCGCCCTCCGGCGATCGCAACATGAAAGCAACGCTTACCAGTTGCCCTTCATCTGCTGCGGCCACCAGCATCGACAGCAGGTCGACCAGTTCGACCGAGGTAGGCGTGTTCCGCTCGCGCGGGGAAACGTTCATGCAGTTCTCCAGTTGTCGTTGGCCATTCCGCGCGACTCGCCGACACGGCGGCCGCTGCTGCTGACATAGCCCTGGGCCGCCTGCCGGAAGGCGTCGGCAGGATTGCTGGCCCAGTTGTGGAATGGGAGGTCGGAATACGTTTCGGTCTTCTCGTTCCAGACCTTGGTGTAGCGCCGCAGGGCTTCCAGCCCTCCGCGGCCCTCGCCTGCCTTGGGTGGGCCGCACCGGACCCTGTCGAACCGGCAGCGCGGCAGCATGTTGCGCACCATGTCGATGCCCTCGGTGATGTCGTTGATCCGGGGCACCACGACAACCGGCTTGACCCCCAACTTGGCGGCGACCTGCACGCGGTTCTCGTTGGCCGACCAGTCCTCGTTGGCACCGTCGTGCGGCCAGTAATGCTTGCCGTACAGGTAGCCCCGCTCCTTCAGCACTTTGGCGTAGTGCGCAACGCCGAAGCCAGAGTTCTCGTAGAAGTCGACGAAATCCAGCCAGGGGCCGTTCTCCTGCATGAACCAGATGCTCGTCGCATCGCTGCGCCCGATGTCCCAGAAGGTGTGAATGGGCACCTGCGGGTTGATCGGAAGATCGGTGATCCGCCCGCTGCTGTCGGCGGCGGCCATTTCCTTGCCGTAATACGCACCCTCGGTGCTCGCCTGGAAGGCCTCCTCCGGCGTGCTGGGGTGCTCCCGCTTCATCTTGTCGCGCTGCTCGGCCGCCTTCTTGACGTACCAGGCCTTCTGCTCAGGCCGCAGCGTGTAGTTCATCTCCGCCTCGACCTTGGCGAAGTAGGCCTCGTCCTCAGCGGTGAGCGTGACGCCGTCCGGATCGAGCTCGTTAATGGGATCCCGGAACCACGGATAGAAGTGGAAGCGGTAGTCCATCGCCGTCAGCTTGGCCGTGCCGGCGCGGATCTGCCGGTCCAGCTCAATCGCCGTCTGGCAACGCTCGTAGAAGTCGCCGGCGGCGCCATAGGCGGTCGACTCGATCACCACGATGTTGCCAGAGGCGATCGCGTTCAGTGCGCCCGAAGCCACCTCCCCGGCCCGCTCCGGGTACATGGCGCACATTGGCCCGTACTCGGAGATATGCAGAAAGGTCAGCGTGCCGCCGCGATGTGACACCGACACTTCGATGCTCGAGCCGTTGGCCAGCTCCAGCACGCCGTCGCGCATGTCCCGACGGACTGCCGGCCGGATGTTCTTCAGCCAGTCCGGGAGGTTGTCGTACGCGTACAGCACCTTGCTGCGGAAGAACTTGGCGGCGTCGCCGGCGGTGTGGGCGACCACACCGGCCTTGGTGTTCTTCTTGAACAGCGCCATGTCCAGGGCGCGGATACAGGCCCAGGTCGTGATGCCGTGCTGTCGCGACTTCAGTGCCAGGTTCAACGTGTGCAGGTTGTCATCAAGGTCGGCCTGCACCTCATTCAGCTTGAACTGCACCCGTCGGCCGAACTTGTCGGTGATGTAGTACAGGTTGTTCAGCCGCCACCACCGATCCCCCAGCTTCTCAATGATCCTGCTGGCGTCCTGGTCGCTCAGTTCTTCCACGGCCTACTTGCTCCGTGACGCCGACGGCCCGGGGCCCGTATCGGATCCGTCGATCAGATCCATCACGTCGCCCAGGATCCGTGTCTGGGTTTCGATCGGTCCGCCATCCTTGCCGGTGTGCTCGACCTTCTTGGCGAACATCCCGAAGTGCGTGCCGAGGGTCTTCACAGCGTCCAGACGGCTCACCAGCTTGATCTTCTTGGTCAGGCCGACCGCACGGCGTTCGTCGCCGCGCCCTTCCCACTCTTCGAACACTTCAACGCCCTGGACGAGGCTGGCCTCTTCGACCGTGAGCTCACTCATCGGCTTGAGGTTGCCGTGCTGGTCGAACAGGGTTCGGATGTCGCCCAGCGCCATGAAAGCCAGCCGGGCCAAAACCGCCTCCTGATCGACCCGCTGAGACAGCAGCAGCTCTTCCTTCCGGCCGGCCAGGTAGGCCTGCACCTTGGCGTTGGCCAGCAGCCTCGCGGCAGCGGCGCTGGCCGCGGCGCCGGTGGCCTTGTAACCGGCGCGCATGTAGGCGGCGGTGCCATTGAAGTCAACCAGGTACTCGTCCGCGAACCGCCGTTGCTGGTCCTGCAGGCCCGTCGCCGGGTCGATCTTTCCGGCCACTGGCTGGGTTCCTCTCAGATTGATCAAAGTTGAGCAGTGGGGCCGTCACCAGCCTCCAACGGGAGCTCTACACTCGTGGGCCATGGGAACGCTTCAGGCTGCGGAAGAAGCGGACGCACCTGCTCCCAAGTCTCGATGCCGGCAGGCGGATTCAACACCAGGGTTTCAAGGGCCTGATTTACTGCATCGCGCCAGGCTACCAGTGCACGGGCCTCCAGACGGTACCGCTCAACACCGCTATTGAAGTAGCCCACGCACGTCTCGATGCTGTCGTACTGACGGGCGTTCACCTCGGCAGTCATCCAAGCCCAGGCGGCCGCACGAATTGCGCGGTAGTGCTCGGGCGAGTGAAGCTCGTATGGTGGCGGTACCGGAAGCGGCGCATTCCCTTCGTCTAGCCACTTGGTGGGCCAAAGGTAGTGGTCGCGGGGGATGAACGCTCCAGTCTCGATGCAGTAAAGAATATCTGGACTATCGGTGAGCCGGTACACGTCAAATCTCCGCGTCTGCCGTCCAATGGAACCAGCCGCCGAATTTACCTGATGAGTTGCCCCAGGCTACCTGCATCCCCGACGAACCTACGTTCTCGACGGTGGCTGGAACGAGAGATCCATCGTTCTGCGCAACGTTGCCAGGACTTCCGCCGGTACTGTTTGCCGGGTAGACAACGATGGAAGGTACGCTACGCTTCCGCTGCGTGAAACGGACGGTGGCCCAACACGTCGAGGCGAGAACACCTGACATTGCGTGCGCTTCACGGCCAGGATTTACGGCAGCGCCAGGGGCGGAGCTCAGGTCGTAGCTCTTTTCGTAGTAGCGCTGACAAAGCATCATCTCCACGGCCGGCAGCCGGCGTTGGAACGGCGTAGCAGCTGCACGTTCAATTTGCACCTGAGCGAAATGCACATCACCCGTCTGCGGCCCGAGAGACGCATTCCTCGCGTTGAAGTCAGAACCACCTGACGCCCAAAGCGTGAGAATTAGATACCCCGTGTGAGTGGTTCCTAGGGTTTTCCCAGAAATAGATGGTATCTGCACGGCGTGGGTAATAGCGTTCACGCCTGCTGCAAGCGTATACGTTGCGGCTCCAATACCAGACGTGCTTGGCGAGCCGCCACTGCCGCCGAAATTCTGTCCAAACTCTACAGCGATCTTCCGCCCAGCTGCTCCGGCATTGAATACCAGGAAGGTAACGACCACGGTGTTACCTGCGAAGGTACGCACGTCCTCAATGCGCTGCTCAAGCACTACGTAGTGGCTTGCGGACGCACTGCCGGTATAGCTAACCCACGCCCAGTTGGGGCATAGGGTGTTGTAAGCACCGAGCGGAATCGGGTTCTGGCGAAGAAACGGTGACGTGACGCCACCACCGGCATTGAAGTACCAACGATCGGCGCTGTATCCAGATGCGCCGAATTCCGTACCGCGCTGCCACATGCTGAAGTCGCCGTTGATCGCAACGCTGCGCCCAAGCAGAGACGGCATAAGCGCCGTGTCGAGCGTATCTCCAACAGGAAATTCTGCGATGCGCGCCAGCGGCTGATCGAGGTAGAGAGGTGTGCGGGTAGCCATCAGGTGGTTGCCTGCACGTCGAATGTGCCCCCGGCCCTGAGCCCAATGGTGAGCGTGAACGTGGTCGACAGCGGCAAGGAAGCAATGCCGCCGCTACGCAGACCAACGGGCAGATAGAGCGGAACACCTATCAGGATGTCGCCGGCAGGAAGCTCGCTGGTGCGATTGCTCGCGTCAAGGACAAGCGCACGACGTGCTGCCATCTCAGGCTCGAACCACCGGATTGCCGATCTCGGCGTTGATCTCGCCCACGTCGGTGGCCACGCCCAGGATCTGCAGAATGTGGCCAGCCGTGGCGGTGCCTGACGCCAGCGGCACGACACCGCCCGGGGAGGTGTGGCTCAGCACGTAGGTCGCGCCAGGCGTGAGGCCCGAAAGCGAGCTGTTCGGCCCTTCGAAGTACACGGTGGCATCGCTGCCGATGGTGCCGACGCCGGCGCGCACGAAGCCATGGGCACGCTTGCCGGCGTTGGCGGCGCTGGCATCGGCCTTGCGCACCTTGGCCGTGCCGGCGTCGTCCCAGATGTTCACGTAGTCGCCGGCCGCCAGCACCTCGCTGGCCGGATAGATCTTGGTGTCCGCGCCAATGCCGGCCGGCAGCAGCGAGTCGTCGAAGCGGCCATCAGGGCCGAGTGCCGCAATCTTGCCGGCGTCGGCGGCGCCAGCTGACGCGGTGACGCCTTCGACCTCGGTGGTGATGTTGTTCTTGAGCTGGAGGGTCTTGTCAGCCATGGGATCAGATCCGTGCGATGGGTGTATCGAAGTCGATCATCAGGGTGGTGGCGTTGAGCGCGCGGCCGACGCACAGCAGCCAGCCGGTATCGCCCGGGCTCTGGGTCAGAGCGCCATCTGCTCCGCACCACACCGCGCCGTCGTGCCAGGTCCAGCTGCCCTCCTCGACAGTGCCGGCCAGGCGCACCGTCACATCTCCGGTGTTCGCCGACTGCAGGGCGATCCCGACGCAGGCCTGCGCGTGTTCCAGCACTCCCGTGTCGGGGTGGTAGGCCTTACCACCTTCGAGCCGGACCACGCGGTGGCCATGGATCGACTGGCCGACCGGGTATGTGGCTTCCGGCGACGTGCCGTCGCGGCCGGCCGGTCCTGCTGGGCCCTGCGCGCCGCGCGCTGCGACCTCTACCGTCCGGGTGTCCGCCTGGATCGCCTCGACCTTGATGGGCTTCGATGCTGCAACGACGGGCGTTCTGGGGTCGCGAATCGCGACGGCGCTGCGGCGTTCGACCACAATCACGCGGGCCGCACCTTCAGTGGCTCGGATAACGGGCATCAGCGCGTGGTCTCGCCCTGTACGGTGACCTTGCCTGCCACCAGCGGGATCACGTATTCGGGATCCGCACCTGCCGGCTTGAACAGCTCCAGGCTGTAGCAATGCTTCACCTTCCGCTCGTTGCCAGGGTTCAGGACCTCGGTGGCAGCGGCCGACACTGTGATCGATACGACGCCCTCCACAGGATCGCCAATGACCAGCGACCCGGCGTCGGTGGTGAGCTCCATCACCAACGTGTCGGCCTGGGTCAGCCCGAACTGGCCCGCCAGCGTCCGCACCTGCATCCGCGCCTGGTAGCCGGTCAGGTCGAACGGGCTCCCATCCGGATTGGTGTAGGTGAAGTCGTCCTCCCAGGTCGCACCGCGCACGACCGTGAGGCTGAAGCTGGCGGGTGTCCGGCTCACAGAGTCAGCTGAGCATGCAGCTCGGTGATGATGTCCAGGGTGGCTGCCGCAGAGTCGCGCCGCTGGAACAGGTCTTCGAGCAACGGCGAGACACCGAGTGCACGGCCCGTGGACGGTGCGGCATCCGCTTTGCTTGCGACCAGCACCGGTGCGAGGCGAAGTGCCAGCTGCTCGACGGCGATATGCAGCTCCTGCTGAGTTCGCGCCAGGTCCTTCACGGCGGATTCGATCGGGGTCTGCGGGTCCGCCAGTGGACTTGTACCGGCTTGCTGGTTCGACATGCTGCTCTCCTATGGCGCCGGGATGGCGCTCAAAGCTGGATTACGTTCTTGGCGTCGAGCCGGCGCAGGCACTGTTCGCAGGCCTTACGTCGCACGTCGCAGGTGCGGAGCTTGTCGGCCAACTGGCCGACCACGTCCCCGCCGATGTTGTCCCAGGCGTCCGCGGCAGCAGGATCGGCCGTCACACGCACGCCGGTGTCTTCGCCGGCATCGACGCACGGGCGGAAGCACATCGCGTCGCACTGCGCCGGCACACGCTGCAGGTGCTGCGTGCAGCCGGCCAGCAGCATCAGTGCCGCGATCGGGAGAGCCTGGCGCAGCTGCATGGTGTCAGCGCTGCGGCCAATGCCAGCGACCCGGGTGGCTGCCGGATTCCTCGCTGGCCTCGTCCCGGCTGGTGACCCACAGCACGTCGTTGCCGTCCAGGAACACTTGGGCGTTGATCTGGCCGTTCGGCTGTACCGCAACGATCATGGCCGGCAGCACGTCGCCAGCGGCGACCTTGTTGCCGATGTGTGCCTGGGCGCCGACGGGCCAGGCGTCTTCCAGCAGCCGCTCCTGGATGGACGGGCCATCGGTCCTGCGTGCGTTGATACGGGTCGCGTCGGTATCGCTCAGGGCGTAGTGGATGATCCGTCCGATCGAGGGTTTCTGGGTCACTTCGCAGTCCTGCTGGTCGGCCCGAGGGCCTGGTTGATGGCGTCGACCCGGGCCTGACCCGGGGCGCAGTTGGCTGGCAGCGGCTGCGCTGCAGCTGCTGCTCGATAGATGGTTCGGGTTCGCTCTCCGCGCGCGGCGATCGCCTCCAGGCGCTGCAGCAGCTGGCCACTGTCGGACTGGGCTTGACGTGCGATTTCTGCCGTCACCTCAAGGGTGTCCGCGAGAGTGGCCGCCCGTGATGCAGCTGCAGCCTCACGGCGATCGCCGTACTGCCTGACGTTGAGCCAGAGCGACAGGGTCAGCAGGCCGGTCAGGATGGCAACCCACTTCCAGGCTGCCCACCAGGCAGAGACGGCCGCCCTGGTGATCACTGCAAGCGGCCTTGGCAGGTGGCCATTTCCCACTGCCGGCGATCGATGATGCCGCCGCACTTCGCACTCCACTGTGGCAGTGCGCAGTCGCGTTTCGCGCCGCCGATCGTGACGTAACGCCACTTCCACATTTCGGCGCATGCAGCCTGGCGCTCGCCGGCGTTGAGTCGCCGCGCCGCTGTGCTGGCGCAGAAAGCCGGCGTGCCGATGTTGTAGGCGAAGTGGCCCCAGGCCTTGATCTCGTGGAACTCGAACTCGCCGCGGACGCACTGCCCCATGTGGCCCAGCATGGTCTGCACGTAGGTCGTTTCCAGCCTGGTGCACTCGGCGTCGGTGTACCTCTTGCCCTTCACGACTGCCGGGCCCGTGATGCCGGCGCAGACAGTCAGGATGCCGGCCGAGTCGTAGTACGGGGTGTAGCGCCGCCCTTCATGAGCCGAGTCGTTCGTGCCCAAGGCGGCGACCAAGGCACCGATCAGCGCCAGCGGTGCTGCGGCGAAGCCGACGCGTTGCTTGGTGCTGAGCTTGGCGTCAGCCACGGCGGCGGATCCACGCCCAGAGTCGCCTGGCGTTGCCCATGCGAGCGGTCCACCAGGCCGACCAGTCACCCCAGTTCTTCACCATGACGGTGAACGTCTGGACGATGGTGAAGATGATCGTGCCGATCAGCGCCCAGTCGCTCAGGGTGTAGCCCGGCGAGTAGGTCGCAGCGGTGACGCTCACGGCCGCCCCGATCTTCGAACCTGCGACCGCCAGGTCCGTTGTGATCTGCTCTTTGATGCTCACCGCGGTTCCCCCAATGAAAGGAGGCCGGCATGCCCACCACTACCGCGGTTGCAAGGTCGCGCGGACACCAGCGGCGCGTCTCACGACGGCCTATGTGCTGGCTTGAGTGGTGGCCATGACTACCGGCCGTTTGGTAGCGGGAGGTGGATTCGAACCACCGACCTCGTGGTTATGAGCCACGCGAGCTGCCGGACTGCTCTACCCCGCAAACAAGAAGGCCGCTGATCAACCAGCGGACTCCCACGTCCTGGTCAACCAACGGCCTTTGAACTGAGGCGCCCATAAGAACGCCCACTGTAGGAATTCAAACCTACTTTCGGTTCCCGAGGCAACTGCGGTTCCTCATGAGGAAGAAATCTTCCTCATGAGGAACAAGTGAGGTCAGCTATGTGAACGTCTTGCCTGCTGCTAGTCAGTCTCCGAAGTCCGGCGTGTAGGCGTACGAAGGCTGTTGATAGAGCCAGCTGGCGTCGAACGTGAATCCTTCTTCTTTGCCCTGATTGATTGGGTACATCGTGTCATGGACAGCTGCGAGCAGCGCATCAAGGATCGTGTTCGCTCCGTCATTACCAGGGTATGGATGCTGCATGTTAGGTGCCTTGGCATGGACGCTACGAGCCATGCGGTACCTATTTGTAGAGATCTTTGAGGGCCAGATTTTCACGCGCAGATCAAACTGCGCCCCGCCACCAGCATTCAGCCTCAGAACGTATTCCCAGGCCACACGACCCTTGGTGATTCCAGCCTTCGAATCGAGATCTGTTTCGATGAAGCTCGCAGCGGCTCGAAGCGCCTCTTCGGCCGTCACAATGTTCCCGCTCAAGTCAAAAAACTGTCCCGTCACTGCTGCTCCTTTTCCCGGCCGAGATGGCCCTAACAAACCTTAACAAATGTGATAATCCCGGCCAATACAGGGAGGGTGTTGCAATGGTTGAGACCGTACTAGGCTTGACAGATCTACAGATCAAGTTGGTCACTGCAGCGGGGCAGCTGGCGCTGGCCGCGATGGTTGCGTATGTGGCATGGCAGCAGTGGCGCACGGCGCGCAACAAGCTCAAGGCAGACCTCTTTGATCGTCGTTTGGCTCTGATGAAATCACTGCAGGCATGCGCCGACAAAACGTATCTCGACAATCTCACCGATGCAGAGCTGGCGGCACTACCAGGGCTGGCGAAAGAGGCTGGGTATCTTTTCGGGAAGCCGGTGCGTACCGCTGCCTATGGGCTAAGTGAGGCGCTGCATGCGCGACACCGAAGCAAAGTGGCAATCGTCGAGGCCAGGGCTCTGCTCCGCACTCAGTGGGACGCTCTCGGTTTCATGTCAGCATTGCCACATGATCGGATAAGCAATGAGGTCGAGCTCCTTGAGACGCGAATTGCTGAGACAGAGTCTAGGATCAAGGCACACGAGAATGAACTGATCACCACCACAGGCGCGCTTTCGGGGTTGCTAATCACGCTGCAGATTGCGGCCTCTGATGCGCTTACGTTGAAGCATTAACTGCTAGGGATGCCGGCCAGCTGCATCGCACTCTTCCGCGCGGTCACGCAAGGGCTGACCGAACCACAGCGCCTTCCGAAACCCCTTCCTGCCACCGTGAAGCGCTTCATGCAGGACTGCACTGGCACACTTGTGCGCCTTGATGTAGTTGCCCTTGCGCATCTTCGCGGACTTGGCCAAGCCGGCGAACGGCTGCCGCCGTTCTGGCCAAACCAGTTCATGGGCTGCGTCATAGATCACCAGGCGAAGGCGCCACCGATCGGCCGGCTTTCCGAGATCCAGCGGCCGCGGGCGCATTGCGCGCACGTCCTTGGCCACCTGCCGGTAGGCAGCAAGGGATAGCCTAGCGATCGCCGCTGGGCCCATGCGCGTCGCCACCGCGAGGGCGGTGTGCTTCTCGAGTGGGTTGCGCATGTAGCCGACCGCGCCGGCGATGTCGCTGCTCCCCAGCGGCGCCAATGTGCTGCGCCCCTCAACTGGCATGCGGTAGCTCCCGCCGACCAGCAGTCGCGACAGCAGCTCCAGGACGTCGCCCTTGCCCTCGTCGTCGAATCCATCCGGAGCTGCGCCCCGGCGCCGCTTGCCTGCACTGTCGTCGCCCGCCGTAGCAAGCACCGGCGCACGTCGACACCAGGCATCCAGCGCCGCGGCAAGAGCGCCGGCGGGATCCGGACCAACGAACACGGCTGAGGATGCCCCGCAGCTGCAGCACTGGATCTGTGCGCCCCTCGGGAACAGACCAGTCGGGGCGGTACCACAGCGGCCACACTGGACCGGCGCGCTGATGTCGAAGATGGCTCCACGTGGCCCGCAGTGCCGGCACTGGAGCTGTACCAGCTGCGACTCGCGGCCAGGCCAGCACACCCTCGCCTTGCCGTTGCAGTTGGCGCAGGAGGGGATCTTCTTCCCCTTGAGGAAAGCCACCTCGAGGTCGCGCGCGGCTGCGAGCGCGTTGGTACCGACTGCAGTTTCGTTCATGACGTCTGTTCCTGGGTCTTCTTTGCTGCCGCTGCAGCGCGCGCGGCGCGCGCCTGGGCCAGTACCTGAGCGTAGGCCTCGGGGTGCTGGTCCTCGAAAGCCGGGAGTCTCCCGCGCGCCCACATCCCCTCGCCCAGTTGCCTCAGCCACCCATCGGAAGCACAGAAGCGGCGCGGATCCACGCCATGGGCCCGGACACCCTTCGCCGTCGTGAAACCATCGAGCTCGAGATCGGCCAACACCTTGAGAGCGCCCACCTTCCAGGGAGTCAACTGCAGCGGCGCCGGCACGCCCGCGGCAACTTTCGGCACAAACTCAGGCAATTCACAGCGCTTGGTTGGGTTCCAGTCGAACCATGCTGTAGGTCCCCACTCGCGGAGATCGCCGGATGCGCGATCCCATGGGGCGGCCTGATGCAGGCCATGCCGATGCACCTCGCGCTGAACCTGCTGCCCAGGCTCCGTCTTCCAACGGGCAGTACAGCTGTCCGGGACCAGAACCTGCACGCCCAGCGCATCGAGCATCCGTGCAATGCCGTAGTTCGCCGCTGTCGTGCACGGAACCAGCACCGCCCTGAAGTCTGGCCCCCGCTGGTCGCCGTTGCTCCAGTGCGCCGGCAGGATCTGATCGGCCACTTTGGCGTTGAGCTGCAGCTTCGCCTCGATGCCGAGCTGATGCCCAGTCGCCTTCCACACAGCCAGAATGTCGAAGCCGGCTGTCTCGGGGTAGATCTCCCAGCCGCCGGCCTCGGTCAGACAGTCGATCAGGCACGTGCACAGGGCAGCCTCCGTCGGGAACCGCGCCTTGAGCTCTGCAGGCTTCATTGACCCTTCCTCGCGAAGGCCTTGGCCATGCCGTCGTACTTGACGATATCGGTGACCAGTTGGGAGTCCTGAGCGGCGCGAGCGGCCCGCTCAGCCTCGCAGGCCGGCACCGGCAGCGCGCGGAGATCTGCGAGCTTGGCTCGTGCCTGATGGACCTTGTCCTCGGCCCAGAGCGCCTTGGTCGCGAATGGCCGCTCCTTCGCGGGGCGGGCGACCTTGGGCGGCCCTGCCGTCGAACAACGGCGCTCGATCTCCCTCAGCAGATCGGTGGTGGCCACCGTACTGAGATCGACTCGGGTGCCCGCCGTGTGACCGCTGGATCTCCAGCCGCTCATGCCAGCAGCACCTTGATCGGATAGTGATGCTCAACTTCACGCTTCTTGATGCGGAATTCCTTCGTCTCCCGCCCCTTCACGTCCACGAAATCGACACTGCCGTCGCGCAGGAACACCAGGAAGTCCAGGACGTACTTGGTGCCGCCTGGCAGGTGCATGGGTACTTGGCGCAACCAGAAGTGCACCTCACCGGCTTGCTGCCGCAGCTTCAGCTGCTCGTAGTAGCGCGCCTCGCGTTTGGAGTCGAAGCGGATCCCGTCCACGGTGGTGATCACGTTGCCGTACTTCGGCCGCTTCTCCACTGGTGCGGGCTGGTGGTGCTCAACTGGCCCGCGATGGGGTACACCTTGGCCAGCCTTGTGCACCAGCTGCTGCATGCCCTGCGGCATGTCCTCGATGCGGTTGTAGCGAAGGCCCCGGTTACTCATTGGCCACCGTCCTGCGGCAGACCCAGCAACCGTGCAGCGCGCGCCTCGAACGCCTCCATCTGGCTCCGAACCCTGAGCTCGAATGCAGCATGTTCCTTGGTCACGTCCGCCAGCAGTGCGGCGCACTCGGCCTGCAGGAATGCTAGGCGCTGATCCATGGTGATCTGACGGAGCTGGGTGCCCTGCCCGGCCGCCATTGGGGCACCCACTGGTGCTGCTGCAATGCGTCCCGGTGCGGTTGGTTGAGACACCTGTGCGTGGCCAGCAGCGGCCGACCAGGTCGGCTCGGCGCGACCGTAGCGGCGATTGGCCTTGTCCTCGCCCTGGATGACCAGCTGCTCGCCGAGCATGCCGCGAAGGATGCCGGCGACCGCGGCCGGAGTGATGGCAGCGCATTCCCTGGGATGGCCCATGGCCAAGGCCAGGGTCGTCATGCCCTCGTGCACTTCCGAAGCGGTCATCGGCTCACTCGCCTGCTGCAGGGCGTACAGCACCTGTTGCCGGTGATAGATGCGCAGCTGGTCCTGGTCGATCATCGGTCCAATCCTGCTGCTGCCATCTTGCCCGTCGCCGGCGGGTGGTCGTCATTGCCGGACTCCGCGGCGCCGCTACCGAAGATCTCCGCTATCTCGCGCTCCGCACGGCGCAACGCTTCAGGGCTGGCCGCTACCGGTGGGTACGCCGCAGCCTGACCCAGCACGGCCACAGGCTCTTCCGGCAACCTCCCGCCACGCATCACGTATTCGCGGGCCTGGTCATAGGCCTCGCGCAACAGGCGATCGCTCTTGTCGGCGCTCGAGGTCCGGTACCGGTGGCCATCCAGGTACTGCCATACCAGGCGCGTGAACCCGTCTCGGCGGCCGGTGTCGTTGCGTACTGCAGCGAAACTCGGCACACCGAGGCAACGTAGACGGAATTCCGGCAGGGTCGGTGGCCACGGATCAGCCGAGGCGATGCTCGACCCCAGGCCGGCGGCCAGCTGCTCACCGGTGAGGCCGGCAAGGCCTTTTGCCCAGGTCGCCGCAGCGCCGCCGCTGGGATCCTCGCCGTAGGCGCTGGTCCAGCGGTAGCCATAGATCTCAGCCATGCGCACCCACAGCGTTCGCGTAGCCCGGGCCGTCAAGGGCGCCTGCTGCGCCGGCGGCTGCGTCTGCCTCTGCAGCGGCGTCACGGAGCTCGTCTTCTTCTGCTCGACGTCGGACTCGTTCGGCAGCAGAGCCTGAATTGTTGGCATGGTCGGTCCCCTCGGGTTTCGGTGTTACGGGCAGTGCCAGGCCTGCAGCCATCGTCTGGCGCAGGGAGCGGTTGAGGTCGTGGCCATCGGCCGTGAGCTGGCGGAATCGCGGCTGCAGCTCCAGCCAGCTGCTGATCGTCATCGGCTTTCCCAGCACACGGCGATGACGCACGAACCTGGCCAGGACTTGCGGGTCCAGACCCGCCGGCAAACGTGGGATGCCCATCAGCTCGCGATTGACCTCGTCGGCGGTGAGCTGCGGCATCGCCGCATCGTCGTCGCGCGCCTGCGCGTTTGACGATTCAATGACCTTTACTGACCTTTCATGACCTTTAGGGTCCGTCTCGCGGACCGGTTGAGTACGCGAGACGGACCGGTCAGGTCCGCCAGACGTACCGGTCGAGTTCGCGAGACGCACCGGTCGTTCTTGCGTACCGGTATCTCCCGCGTACCGGTCGGCGCCTTCAGTCTCTTCCGACCCGTCCGTGACGCGCACCGGTTCGGCATCCACACCGGTACTCGTGGCGGACCGGTCAACCCCTTCGCCGCTCTCGGACCGGTCCGTCTGGCGCACCGGTTTGGACGCGCGCCGCGGCTTCGATGCGAACACTTCGGGGTCCAGGCGGCCAAGGTTGAGGCTGTACCGGTTGCTGTACTTGGTGCCGCCGGCATCACTGCCGCCACGTCGAATGGTCAGCACCTGGTTGTCTTCCAGCCACGCGATCGCGCTGAGCAGTGCTGTCTTGCTCAGGCAGGTCTTCTCGATCAATGTGGTGAAGCCCGGGAAAGCCATTCCGAAGTCGTCTGCGTGCCACGCGATCGCCATCAGCACCGCCTTTGCGGGCGGCGGCATCTGCAGTGGCCAGCAGAGCTTCGTGATTTCGTTGCTCATTACGCAGGCCTATCCCGTTACGGGCAGCCCACCACGACGACGGGGTTTGCCCTGCCAGGCGCGCTCCATTCGTTGGGGCTGCTGAACTGCGCGCGACCCTGTCCATGGACGACACCCTGGCGCGGCTCCGGCGCGGGCGTGCTGAGGCGTTCTAACTGGCTCGCAACGCGCTCGGAGGCAGCCGCGCATTGCGCCTGCACGTCGAGCAGCTGCTGCATCAACGCCTGCCGGCGATGCTCGGTGGGAATGGGACGGACCTCATAGCCGAGATCTGCGGCCATGGCCAGGAAGAGCTGGTGCCGGCCAAAGCGGCGCATCAGCGCCCACAGCTCACCGATCTTGAAGAACTCGGCCTTGTTGGGGTTGAGGCAGCTGTTGAACTTGGCCACAGCGCTGGCCCAGTCCTTCAGCTTCTCCTGATCCCAGAAGCCGTTGTCCAGCAGGAACTGGATCATTTCATTGCGGGTATGGGCATCGACGTCGCAGGTGGCCTTCAGGGCCGCCAGGGCGTCCTGCAGCCAGGTTTCTTCGATCCAGGGCATGGGAGTCCTCGGGGTTTGGGCGGGTCCTCCGGCTGGCAGAATGGCGGTGCGACCCAACCCAACCACCACCTGGAGAGACCCATGGATGCAATTGCGGAACTGGAACTGCGGCAGCTGCTGGCGGGCTGCCAGGCTCAAATCAAGGCGTTGCACGAGCAACTGGAAATCACCGCCGGCAGTGCACTGGCGACAAACGTCGCCCTGCATGGGCTCATTTCGGTCCTTCCAGATCTCGACCTCGCAGGAAGAGCGCTCGCAACCGTGCGACGAGACTTCGAAGGCGCATCGGACCCCGCGACCGCTGAGCGGGCGATGTCGTTCGAGGCGACTTTTGACAACCTGCAGAAGACCATCGAGAACCGGAAGGCCGTGCTGGCGCGTCAGGCTCAATCTCTCCGCTGAAGCAGAAGCCCGGCCGCTGCTCGGCGGCCGGGTGATCTACGCCGGCGGCGAAGCTCGGCTTTTCAGATTCGTCAGTCATTCAGCGCTCCGTAGGTGCTGGGTACGCATCTGTGTTGGTCGGCTGGCAGAATCGGCGTTCCCCCAGTAATTGACGTTCCTCATGACCCCATCCGAACTCGAAGCCCGATTCGCCCAATACGACGAACGAATCGCCGCGTTGGAGGCTGAAAAACAGGCGAACAGCTGGTTCACGCTGGCCGTCATTGGCAGTCATCCCGACACAGAGATGCTGCTGGAGGTAGTTCGCGCCGCCATCCAAACACTGCGCGGCAAAACCTCGCCCGAAGCCCCGGCCGGCGTGGCCGCTGCAACCGTGCTTCGCCTGTTGGAGATCGAGCGTCAGATCCTGAAGGCGCAGCAGAGCCGACAGGAGCTGGCGGAAGCGGCGGAGGCGGAGCGGCTGTTGGAACAGCAACGCGCTGGATCTGAGCAGGAACACTAGAAGCTGGCTGCCGCTGCTCCAGCGCGCGCACCCGGCGCTCAAGCGCGCCGATGCGCTGCAGCGCCGCGGTCATGACCGTCGGAGTCGATTGGGGCAGGCCCTTAGTCATGGGCGACTCCTTTCTCCACAACCGATGCTGGCAGTGGCGGCGATCTCCGGGCAGGCTTGGTGGTACCACCCAACCACACCAACCACGGAGATCACCATGGAAGCGAGCACTCGCTTGGACACCCTCGAGAGGGCCGTTATCGCGCTGCAGACCCAGAACTCGCAGATCGTTGCTTCTTTGACGGACGTCACCGAAGCCATCAACATCGCGTTCAAGGACCTGTACCTGAGCGAGCAGAAGAAGGACGGCATGTGGGCTGCCCAGCGCGCCATCATCGAGTCCCTCCTGGCGCACGCCGACGCAGCCACGCGTCAATATGCGCAAGCAAAGCTGCAAGTCGCATACGAGGTGTGGGACGCGAAGAACCGGGATCCCGAATTCCTTGAAGAGTTTGCGGCGGCCGCGCGTTCAGTATTTCCTGACATTCGGCTAGAGCCCGCCGCTGAGTAAGCAGCTGCAAACCCTGGTCTTCCAGTGCCGCGATGCCTGCATGGACTTGGGCCATCGCGGTGTCAAACGGCTCGGTGTCGAATTGTTGGTAGAACGCGACCTGGGCCTCCAGCTCGCGGACCCTCTGCCGCAGCGCGCGCAGCTCCCTGCGATCCCGGCCGTGGCCTCGATCCTCCCCTTCGCGAGGATTGCTGAGGTGTCGACGGGCCATCAGCATTTACTCCAAGAGGCGGCGCCCTCCGGCTGGTAGGCTGGGATTTCCACACCACCAACCACGAACCGGAGAAGCGCCATGGCATTGCCAGCTGACGTCCGCATAGACCAGCTGCACGAACTGCTGGGGGAACAGGAAAAGCAGCGCGAAGCGCTGAACATTCGAATCCACGACCTAGAGCGGATCCAAGCCGACCACGCAAAAGTCATCGAGCGACTGGTGTGGCTTTTGGATGGCGCGCGTGGAAAGACTGCGGTAATGGAAACCGTCATCCCTCTTCTCCTGGAATCAAGCGATCAACGGACCCGGGATCGCGTACAGACGGCGCTGGAGCTGCGCTGGCGCCAGGACCGAGCTCTGGGCGCAGGTGCGACTCCCCGCTATGAGGCGAAGTTCGAGAAAGCAGCTCTCGAAGTTGCCCCGCAAGCATCGCTTCCCCGACAGCACAGTCGCTGATACCTGCAAGCGACTGGTCAAAGCGTTGCTGGGAAGCGGTGATTTCCTCCGACAGGCGAGTCCTGTCCGCCGCCTCGCGCTGCGCTCGAGCGCGGATGCGGGCAAGGACGGCCTGGTGGCGCTCCTCTGCCGCGGCTGTTTCCATTACGGTCTGCTTGTTCAGCCAGTTGCGGAGCCAGACCCGGGGGTTGAGGCGATCCGGAAGGTGCAGGGGCCAACGGCTGCCCCGAGGGGTCTCAGCGACCATAGCGGCCTCCCCACGTATGCCCAGCAATGGCTACCATTGGCCGTGCGGAATCCACCGCACAGTTCAAGGAACGTCGAAATGGCAAAGAACGAACAGACCGGCAAGAAGGTCGCAACCACTGCGTCCAAGCTGTTGAGCAATCCGAGCTCATCGAAGGCAGTGAAGTCGGTCGCGGCATCCGCGCTGACCCAGGCCCCGAACAAGCCGAAGAAGAAGTAATCAGCGTCATTCCAAGGCCCTCAGCGCAATGAGGGCCTTGGTCGGAATCGTCATAGCGCCGCAGCGCTGAGGTTCCTTTTCCCTGGACCAGCTACCAGCCACCACCACCGCCTCGGCCGATGCAGCGACCAGCAGACCTGCCGACCGGCAGGCCAGCGGCGAGGCATCCACGTCGCCGTGATGCCACCCATCGGCCCGGTGGGAGTCCACCCAGTC
Organism: Stenotrophomonas maltophilia group sp. Smal32; assembly: GCF_030237085.1. Classification (NCBI taxonomy): domain Bacteria; kingdom Pseudomonadati; phylum Pseudomonadota; class Gammaproteobacteria; order Lysobacterales; family Lysobacteraceae; genus Stenotrophomonas; species Stenotrophomonas maltophilia group sp. Smal32. The sequence continues at coordinate 37,524 of NZ_JASJSI010000005.1, read as the reverse complement.
GGCCAAGACGACCCGCCCAACGAGAGCCTGATGCCCGTTGAGCTCCCCATCCTGAGGATTGGCAAGGCTTCGCGTGTCCATCAGGCTGTCTCCAGCGGCACGATGCGGCCGGCGTCCACATCGCCGCTCGGTTCGGCGCGCCGTTCCATAACCGGATCCATAACCGGATCCGCCTGCGCCACCACTTCGGCCAGGCCGCCCCGCTCCAGGCCCTCGAAAGCGTTCAGCGCCTCGATCAGCTGCTGAAGGCTGGCAATCGTCGGATTCGTGATCTGCCCGTGCGCCAGCTTCGTCAGCCACGAATAGCCGATGTCCGGGCTCTGCCGGGCGATCTCGGCGTACTTCCCTTCATGCGCACGCAGGCGCACCACGGTTTGATGCAAGAGGGTATCGGCGTCCATGACACCAACCTATCATTCTAATGCTAGGCAATCAAGCATCGAAGAGCGTTCAGCCATCACTAGCATGGTAGGTATGGCTAAACGTCCCTCGAGTGCAGATGTCATCGCCGCCAATGTGCGCCGATTGATGAAGCACCTGAACCTCTCGCAGGCCGAACTCGGCCGCAAAGCCGGGGTTGCGCAAACTCTCCTGTCGGGGCTCCTGAGCCCGGACGGCGCCTCCAAGAACCCGACATCTTCGACCGTCGACAAGCTTGCCGACGCTTTCAAAATCACCCCTTGGAAGCTGCTGGTTCAGGACATCACGCTGGACAACCTCATGGACGAGGAAATCGAGCGCCTGGTGGACGCTTTCGCCACCGTGCCAGCAGAGGGGCGCCGAACAATTCTGCGGGTGGCGGATGCTGAAGTTCGCTATGCCCAGGTTCCCGCGACCGTTCCGATCAAGAACACAGGGACATGAGCAGCCATGGGAATACTCGACTTTCTTGGCAGTGCGGCGGGCGTTGTGACAATGCAGACGGGCGCGGATGTGTTCATCCATCGTCATACACGCGTGGTTACCTTCAACCTTCCATCCCATTGGCGTGACCACGCCAACAAGCTCGTCAAAGAACGCTTTCAACAGCAGCTCGTTCAGTCCGAATTTGATGCGGCACTGCTGAAACTCGCAGTGTTCTGGACCTGCGCTATGCAAAGTGACCGAGTCCGCGCCGAGCACTTCGCCGACGCCATGTTTGACCTACGCACCGCGGCAGGCGGCCAGATCACGCCCGGTCTGTCCCTCGAAGTGATGCGGCTGACCAACCACTAAAGCTCGATCAATCAGCTGCTTAGCATCACATCACATCAATCTATCATTTTAGTGCTTGACTGACGGATGATCTATCACTATGTTGCTAGCCATCCCAAGCACGGATGGTTGAGCACATGTCTGCACTGTCTTCGTCGCTGTACCTGGCACTGGGGGCTCTCGGGGCCACCGGCCTTGGCGCACTCTTCTCCCCATCGTCCCCTTCCACAGACGAACCCGGCCAGGCCGTCCGGGCACCAGCTGCACTGGTGATCACCAGCCCGCGCATCTGCGCGGCGCTGGAGGTCTATACCCTGGCCAGCGAGAACGACTGGGGCCTGCGCACCACCATTGCCCAGGCGATGCTCAACGGCTTCAACGACACCGGCCGTGTGCCGGACTGCGCCGCCGGCGTGTCCGCCGCGCTGGCCAAGGACTTCTCTCCCTACCGCTGGCAGCTTGCGCTCGATGCCGTCGACGCGGTTGTCGCCGGCACCTACTCCGTTTCCCCCGACGCCTGCGCCCGGGCCAATACCGTCGTCCCCCTGTCGACGGAAAAAGCCACCTCCCCCGTGGTGGCCCGGGCGCGGTGCGTCATCTATGACCTGGCTTTCGTGGAGGTGCACTGATGGCCGCCACCGAACGTCACTGCCGCGTCTGCAGCTGCACTGAGCTGCAGGCCTGCCCCGGTGGTTGCTCCTGGGCCGGGGCCGACCTTTGCAGCAGCTGCGCCGCAGCTGCAGGCCCTAACGCCGAAGGCGCCATGGCGGTCGTCGCGCGCCAGCGCCTGCTGATCGCCGGCAAGGCCATCAAGCTGAGCCGCACCGAGGCCGTCGTGATGAAGGCCCTTGTCGCGACCCCCGATCGCCTCGTGGAAATCGATGCGCTGCATGCGGCGATGTACCCAGACAGCAAGCCGCCGTCGCGCGAGTCCAACGTCCTTCAGGTGCTGGTCTCGCGCGTGCGCCGCAAGCTCTCAGCTGCTGGCCATAAGCACGCAATCGAGACCATCCGCCTGCGCGGCTACCGCTTCGTGATGCCCCAAGGCGGTGCTGCATGAGCGCCCAAGTTGAATTCACCGCCAAATGCTTCGGCGCGAACCTCGGCCTCACCCGAAATCCTGACGGAAGCTGGTGCATGTCGCTCTACACCTTCGTCGGCAAGAACAGGAATCACCGCGGAATTGCCTTCGCAACCGCGGTCCCCGGCCAGCTGCCGCGAGTGGATCCGGCTGACGGCGATACCTTTCCCTCTGCAGCCCTGTGGGTCGGGTCGGCATCCTTCGACATACCCGATGCCCTGGTGCCGAAGCTGCAGGCCTTCCTCGCCGAACACGCCCAAGGCGGTGCCGCATGAGGACGGAAGAGATCATTGCGGAGGCCACCGCCGTGCTGTTCCGGCGAGTCCTGGCCATCGGCGGCGCGGCGGGCTTCGTGCTGGGTGTCGTGGCAACGCTTGGATCCCGGGCGGTGCTGTCATGAACTCGGTGACCATGACCGTCGACGCGGAGATCGACCTCGATGACCTGGTCGGGAATCTGGGCTCCGCCAGCAAGGACTACCTTGCCCGCCTCCTGAAGGTTGAAGGCGAGACCGCGCGCGCCCCTGACGGCCGCACCTTCGAGCAGATCATCGAAGCCGCCTTCTACGAGGCGCGCGCCATGTCCCCCGTGCCGCCGGCACTGGCCGACCTGCTCTGGGTAGTGCACGGGAGGGCGATGTCATGACGACAGACCTGCACCTCCTAGGCCATGGCGTCGACGCCATCGTGCAGCACGACCTGGACCGCATGCCGCCGGCGATCACTGCCGCAGCGCGCGTGCAGCGCTACCAGCGCGCGGTGTGTATCGCACCACCGGACCAGTGGCGCGCGCTGCGGATCCGCTTCGGCTCGATCTTCCAGATCGCCTGGAGCGCAGGACTGAAGCCGGACCTGGCCACCTGGGCCCGGAAGTTCCAGCGCATCGCCGAGGCCTGCCGACCATGAGGCTCTTCCACGTCCACATCCCGGGCGTGGCCAGACCGCACAGCGTCAACGCCGAATCCGAATCGGCCGCGATCGACGACGCGCTCTACACCCTGGGCCTTTCCGAGCTGCCCGAAGGCAGCAGCGTCACTTCTGAACAGACCGGAGACACCTGATGTTCTTCCGCAACCTCACGATGTTCACCTATCCGCAGCTGCAGATGTTCGACTGGCAGGACGGCCTGCAGGCGAGCGCCCTGAAACCGGTAGGCCCGCTGGAAATGTGCTCCGCCGGCTTCATTTCGCCATTCGGCCGCGAAGAGAAGGAGCTGCTGTCGCACGAGATCGGCCGCTGCGTGTGGATGGCCATCGGCGCCGAAGACAAGATCCTGCCGCCGGCCGTGGTGAGCAACCTGCTCGAACTCAAGCTGCTGGAGATCGAAGAAAAAGAGGGGCGCCGCCCCGGCGGCCGCGAGCGGAAGCGCATCAAGGACGATCTGCTGCACGAGCTGCTGCCGCGGGCCTTCATCCGCCCTACCCGCACGGATCTCTACCTGGACCACCAGCGCGGTGTCGTGTTCGTCGACACCAGCAGCCGCAAGACCGGCGAGAGCGCCATGAGCCAGTTGCGCAACGTGGTCGGTAGCTTCCCCGCCCTCCCCCTGAACGCTGAGGTGTCGCCGCGGGCGATCTTGACCGGCTGGCTCGCCGGCGAGTCCTTGCCCGAAGGCCTCAGCCTGGGCGAGGAATGCGAGCTTCGCGACCCGGTCGAAGGCGGCGCCATCGTCCGCTGCCAGCACCACGAACTGCGCTGCGACGAGGTCGATCTCCACCTGGAGACCGGCAAGCAGGTCACCAAGCTCGCCCTGGTGCTGGAGGACCACCTGTCCTTCGTTCTTGGCGACGACCTGATCGTCCGAAAGCTCCGCTTCTTGGACGGTGCCGTCGAGCAGCTGCAGTACGGGGACGAAGACGGCCGGCGCGCCGAGCTCGATGCCCGCTTCGCTCTGCAGATCGCCGAGGTCGGCCGGCTGTACGACCTGGTCCGCGAGCAATTCCACCTCACCACCTACGCCTGAGGCCCCAATGCATTCGATCCTCGTGACCAGCCACCGTCCATTCCTCAACATGCTCTTGGCCAGCCTGCTGAGCCAGCCGCGGGCGCACCCCGTAGCACCCGCAGCACCTGTGCGCCGCATGCCGCAACGACACCGCACCACCTGGGCACCGGCCGGCGGCGGCCGTGCCGAGCGCGCCCGCCGCATGCGCCAGATCCAGGCTGGCACCCTGAACGCATCCAGCGGGCTGACCCCGATCCACAAGGGTGAGCGGCCGTGAGCCGCTTGCGCGCCTTCATCTGCGCCCTGTTCGGGTGCGCCCGTGACTGGCCGGATATGGAGTCGTGCGGCCGCTGCGGCAACTACATTGATCTGCAGGCGGCGCCGCGCACGTTGGGGCGCCGCCTCCTGGATCGCCTTGCCACCGCACTGATACAGCGTGGGGCCCGCACGCCGTACTTCCACCTGGTCAACGCGGACGGCACGCCGTACATGGATCGCTTCTGGCTGCTGCGCATTGGCCGCGCCGGCGTCGACGACCGCGGCCAGCCCCGCCCCTGGCTGGCCCTGCGCCTTCATCACATCCGCAGCAGCGACCAAGGCGGCGTCTTCCACGACCACCCTTGGTCCTTCTTCAGCCTGATCCTGCGCGGCGGGTACTTCGAGCACCGGCCCTTCGACGGGCCGCTGCCGGCGGTACCGGACGCGGTGCCGTCCGCGATCGCCGAGGAACCGTACTCGTCGACCTGGTATGGCGCTGGCCAGCTGCTGTTCCGCCGTGCTGAGGGCTGGCATCGCATTGCGCTGGCCGAGGACCTGCAGCACGAAGGCACCTGGACGCTGGTGCTGACCCTGCCGCCGCGCGCCTGCAGCTGGGGCTTCCGCGTCCGTGGGCAGAAGATCGAGCACCGGGCCTACTTTCGGAAGGAAGCGGTTCGCCAGCGCGCGCGGCAGCATGCCCACGCTCCAGGCCGTTCCGGGTGGTACCCGTGATCCATGGCACGCACGTCACACCCCAACGCGCGCCGGCCCTGGACAGCCGACGAGGACGAGACGCTGCGGCTGAACTGGCCGCGGTTCCCCGCCTTTCTGATCGCCCATGTGCTGAAAAGGCCCAAGACCGCGGTGTATCGACGGGCAGCGGTGCTCGGCCTGCAGAAGTCAGACGATTTCCACACACAGCCGCTCGCCGCGCTCTGGAACGGGACGCAGGAACCGGGATCGATTGCCTCACGCATCAAGCCCGGGGCCACGCCGGCGAACAAGGGGCTGCGCCGACCGGGTTGGTATGCAGGCCGGATGCGGGAAACCCAGTTCAAGAAGGGTCGGCCGGCCAGCGAGGCGCGCAACTACGTGCCGATCGGGACCGAGAAGGTCGATCCGAAACGGAAGGTGCTGATGCGCAAGGTCACAGACGACCCAGCCCTGTTCCCGGTCAATCGCTGGCGACCGGTGCACGTGATGGTCTGGGAGGCGGCAAACGGCCCGGTACCGGAGGGACACATCGTGGTGTTCCGGCCGGGTCTGAAGACGCTGGTCGCCGCGGAGATCACTGCTGATCGCCTCGAGACCGTCACCCTCGCCGAGAACATGCGGCGCAACAGCTACCACAACCGGTTCCCTCCGGAACTGAAAGAACTGGTCCACCTGAAGGCGCGAATCACCCGCCGGGTCAGGAGGCGAATCAAGGAGCAAGAAGATGAAGAACAAGGTCAGTGATGTACGCGATCACCTGGTGGCCATGCTCGAACGCCTGGGCGACGACGACCTGAGTGCAGAGCAGATGGGCCAGGTCATCGAGCGCGCCAAGGCCACCACCATCGTGGCCACCACCTATATCGGTGCGGTGAAGGTCGAGCTCGATGCAATCCGGCTGGCGCATGAAACCGGGAACCTCACAGCAGCGGTTGCCGAGCCGCAACAGATCCCCTCGCTGCCGCAGAGCCCGAGGCGCTGACGATGGCTGCCAAGCGACCCGCGCCGGCCTTCGCCTGCGAAATTGCCGCAGGCCCTGACCACACTGCCGTTGCAGAGATCGTGGCCGGCAAGGTCACCAACGTCCGTCATCTGCCCCGCCAAGATCCGCTCGCGAAAAAGTCGCAGGTTCTCCTGGTGCTGAAGGCCGGCGGACGCATCGTCACGGGCCACCGCCCGGGCCTGTTGCAGCTGCTCGACGCCGAGGACAGCCCAGTGCCTGCCTGGCAAACCGCCCTCAAGGCTGCCCAGCCCTCCCCCGCACAGTCCGGAGATAACCATGAACCGCAGTGACGTCCTCCCCCGCTTCCTTGCCGATACGGCCACCCATGAGCTGCGGATCGTGGTCGACGACGGCGTGTACCGCCACCTGCAGTTCCGGCGCCCTGGCACCTACTGCTACGGATTCGACATCGTCACCTGGCCCGGGCACTTGGCGATCTCCGGCGACATGGGCACCGCCGTTTTCAATCGCCTCCACGACATGTTCGAGTTCTTCCGTGCCAAACCGGCGGAGCATGAGAAGGCCGGTGGCCTGTTCGTGAACGACGGCTACTGGGCCGAAAAGTGTGTGGCCAACGACGGCGCGAAGCAGGAATTCAGCGCGCGCCTCTTCCGCGACCTGGTGACCCGCCTGTTCAAGGAATACGTCGAGGAACGCGTGGATCCCGAAGACCTGGTGGATCCGGACACGACTTCGGAATGGGTGGCCCGGCTGTGGCAGGAGCTCGAGCTCGAAGTGCTGAACGACTCGGAGGATCACGATGCCCTGAGCAACGCGATCAGTGCCATGTCGGACTTCAGGCCGACCGACCCGGACTACAGCGACTTCCGGATCACCGACGCCTGGGAATACGCATCGTCCCTGCAGCAGTACACCTTCCACTTCCTCTGGCGCCTGTACGCGATCGCCCGTGCGATCCGTGCCCACGACGATGCCGCAGGTGCTGCCGAGCCGACTGGCCTGCCCAGCGACATTGGCGCGCCGGCGCCGCTGGCGGAGGCTGCCCATGCGTGAGCGGCCCATCCTGTTCAATGGCGCCATGGTGCGCGCCATCCTGGCAGGCCAGAAAACGCAGACACGGCGCGCGATCAAGGGCATCCCTTGGCGCCTTGGCTGCAATCCAGATTTCAGCCAGGCCCGCGCCTTCTCCAATGCCGGCGAGTTTCGCATCGCGGGCAGTCAGGAAATGACCACCGGCTTCCGGTGCCCCTTCGGCCGGCCTGGCGACTGGCTGTGGGTTCGGGAAACATGGCGGCCGCAGACCGTGCATAGCTGCGCGATGGATAGCTGCGACTGCGACAGCGTCGGCGTGACCTTCTCCGCCGACGGCGAGTGGGTGCTCCACACCTGGTCACAAAATCCTGTCCCGGACAGTTGGTACCTGCCCGACGCTGCAGCGCGCGGCAATCTGCCATCGATCCACATGCCGCGCTGGGCCTGTCGACTGGTGCTGGAGATCACCGACGTGCGCGTCGAGCGGCTGCAGGCGATCAGTCCTGCCGATGCCCTTGCCGAGGGCGCCATGGAGTGGGCTGGCGAGCAGGACACCCCCATTCGCGACCTGGACTCGGGCGACGAGCGTATTGCCTTCAGCGCGCTGTGGGACAGCACCGGCGGCGACTGGAACAGCAACCCCTGGGTGTGGGTCATCAGCTTCAAGAGGATCGACGCATGAGCAACGACAAGACGACCCTGGCGGACGTGCAGGCCGGTGGGAGGGTGAGGCTTGGGGATCAGCTGCCGCCGCTGCCGCAGGAGGCAGACCATGGCTGAGGTCGCGATCGACATCACCGGCGAGGAAGGTCAGCTGACCATCGAGAACACAGTTGCTTTCGATCTGCAGCTGCTCGGCTGCGGTCTGTGCATCGACATGACCCATGAGCAAGGCCAGTCGATCTATCTCGCCCTGGCAGTGTTCTTCGGCCCAGGAGACACGCCCAATGGCTGACCCCATCAAGGTAACGGTCACCGACCCCGCTACGGGCATGGTCCTGCAGGAGCGGATCCTCGTGAACGACTATGTGGTGGTCTGCGCCGGCGATCGGTACGTCAAGAGCGTTCAGATCATGGGATCCACGCACATGATCGCAGTTGCGAAGGAGAAGCCGAATGGCTGACACCTCAGCGTGCGCCGACGCCACGGACCACAACATCCACCCCGACCTGGCCAGGGAGCTGCGCGCGATCGCCGCGGTCCCCATGGATCTCCGTAGGCCGGCGCTGCGGCGCTTGGCCGAGCAGATTGGCAACGTCGCGATGGTAGATCTGTTCGGCGAGTTCATTGGCCTAGCCAACCAGGTCGCCTACAACGCCCGCGAGCAGGCCACGGACCTGCTGGTGCTGCAGGGCCACGTGTGGCCGCACGAGGCAGAGCGCATCAACATGCCCAGCACCCTAGGCGCCCTCAACGGCATCGTGCTGGCCGCCGGCATCGACCCTGGCCCGCTCTGCGGTGGCTGTGCGTTCCGCGCCGGCACCGTGGCCAACCAGTGCCTCCCCACCACGGAGGACGCCGACTACTGCTCCACCCCGGGCGAGCGCCCCTTCTTCTGCCACGAAGCCGTCGACAAGCACGGCAACACCATCAGCGCCTGCCGCGGCTTCGCCCAGCGGCGCGCCGCCTTGAATGCCGCCGAGCGCAGCACCGAACACCAGGAGCCCGACGCATGAATAGTTGTGACCGCCTTCCCGTGCGCTACCACGTGCACCTGGACGTCGCCGGCGCACTGACGAGCATGACCGACCAGGATCTGGAGGGGCTTTTCCAGCGCAACCCGCCCGGAGAGCCGGTGACTGCAGCAGAGGCTCGCAGGGTGCTGACCGACCACTTGGCCAATGGCCGCAGGGTCATCCCGCTCGCTCTCTGCGAGGGCTTTGACTACAGCGGTACCGGTTGCCCGGGCCACCCAGCAGCAGCTGAGGTAGACCATGGCTGATACAGGCACTGCCGACGGCACTGCCACCCGGATACTGCAGCTGCTGCAGGAAGGGCCAAGCCTGGCCGGCGAGCTGGCCGCCGAGCTGCAGCTGCCTTCGAGCAGGGTCAGCAGCTACCTGCACCAGCTGGCCAAGACCGGCCGAGTGCAGCGCGCGCCCTTTCACGGGCCCGACGAGCGCCCATCGGTCCTATGGAGCCTGCAGGCGGTGTCCCATGAGTAACCAAGCCCCTTCAGCGCGAGGGTTGTCGAGGACCACATCCCCCGCGAACCTGCGCCCGGTGCGATTCGTCACGCTCAAGCAGTTCGAGACGCTGACCGGCTACACGGTCGACGCGGTCAACTCGAAGATCAAGCGTGGCGACTGGCTGGAGGGCGCGGTGTTCCACAAGGCGCCAGATGGAAGAAACCTGATCGATTTGGAGGGGTACGAAAAGTGGGTAATGCACGGCAAGGCGGGGTGAGGCCGATCACCAAGGTCAGCATCGAGATCGATTTCCGGTACCGCGGCAAGCGCTGCCGGGAGCGCATCAAGCTGGCCCCCACACCGCGGAACTTGCGGTACTGCGAAAACCTGCTGGGCCAGATCAAGATCGAGATCGAGAAAGGCACCTTCGACTACGCTGCCCACTTCCCCGACAGCAAGCGGGCGGTGCAGGTGGTGGCCAAGCCGGCCGCCTTGGACACACTGGAGCAGGTGCTGCAACGCTGGCTGGCGCTCAAAGAGCCCGAGCTCGAGCACAGCAGCATGATCGGGTACCGCCGAATCGTGAACAACATCCTGGTGCCGCGCTGCGGCGCGATCACCCTGCGCGACTTCGACCGCCTGGCGGTAAAGGACCTGGTGGCCACCTTTGACGAGTCGACCTCAGCCAAGCGCATCAACAACGTGCTGGGTCCCCTGCGCGGCGCCCTGGACGAGGCGGTGGCCGACGACCTGATCGCCACCAACCCGCTCGACGGGTTCAAGGTGAAGCGGCGCGCAAAGGCCAATGCCCGCGAAGAGGTGGATCCGTTCACCCCGCTCGAGGTGCAGGCCATTCTGGCCGCGTGCCGCGATGACCAGGTGCGCAATTACTGCCAGTTCAATTTCGCCACGGGCCTGCGCACCTCGGAGATGATCGGTCTGTGCTGGTCGGACATCGATTTCCGCAGCGGCAAGGTGAAGATCCGCCGCGCCTGGGTGATGGGGCAGATGAAGGCGCCGAAGACCGAGTCGGGTGTCCGCGAGGTGCAGCTGCTGCAGCCGGCGATCGACGCCCTGAAGGCGCAGCGTGCCTTCACTGGCACCGCCGGCGAGTTCGTCTTCCACGATCCCCGCACCAACGCGCGCTGGGGGTCGGATCAGAGCATCCGCGCCGGCGAATGGCAGCGCGCGCTGCGCAAGGCTGGCGTCCGGTACCGGTACCCGTATCAGATGCGCCACACCTTCGCCTCCCAGGCGCTCAGCGCCGGCGAGAACGTCATGTGGGTTGCCCGGCAGATGGGGCACCGGGACTGGACGATCACGGCGAAGAAGTACGGCCGCTGGATCCCCTCGATGGTCCCCGATGCGGGCGCTAAGGCTGCTGCGGTTTGGGGCGAGGTGTCCACAACTTAGTGGGCTATCCTGAGCTTCCTGAACGACATGTGGAAGCGAATGAACGACGAACCGAAAAGCACGGATGCCGACGCCGCCTCCAAGACAGATGCCGATGCGGACAGGGATACGCTATTCATCCGTTCCCCGGAGGACTTCACCTCCGACTTCTTGTCAGGTTGGATCGTAGACGGTCGTAGCGGCGGCTTGGTTCGCGGCCGCCTTCACGAAGAGGGGCATGTATCTATGATTGAGCATGTCGGTCCACTCGGAACGTTCGAATTCCGAGGGGTGATGGAGGGTGGGGAGTACATCATGAGCACCGACGCGACAGCGGCTCATTTTGATCGCCTTGTGGAGATCAATAGCGACAAGACCCCTTGCGACATCCCTCTACCAGATGCGCCGCCAGGGCGCCTAATTGACGTGGCAGCGGAACCACACGACAAGCTGTTGTTGATCCAACGACAATTCATCATCAACCGCGTTTCCACTCGCAGGCATCTCAGCGAGCTCGTCGCTCTTAACGCCTCCCACACCTATTACCGTGGCCAGTTCTTTAGTGACGACGTGGTTACCTATCTGAACGATCATCCTGAGCTCGGGGATGGTCCACCGGTTGACGGCGACTGACCGCGTGACTGTTCAGGAAGATTGCCGTAGTATTCGCGTCGTTGGGCAGGGTCCTTTGCCAGCTTTTGGTCAGCTTTGGACCCCAAAGCCTTGCAGCACTTGAAGAAACCGGGGGTGCATTGGTTTCGACGGGGGTTGTGAAGTCGCCTGGCGCATGCCGAGGGGGTAGCTTTCCTCGTAAATCCAGCTGCAAAACTCTAGTTGCCAACGACGACAACTACGCTCTGGCCGCTTAAGGCCTAAGCCTCGAAACCGCTTGTGTCCATGCTCGCGGTGTAGAGTCACTATCATGGAATCGCGCTGGGTGGCTGCCTGTCAGTCCGGCACTAGAACACAACAGGCTGGTTCCCGGATGCGCTTTGCACGCCGTGCTGTTCGGGGACGAGATCTAACGGCGAGCTAAGCATGTAGTGCTGGGGATGGAGTGCCTTCGGACGGCGGTTCAATTCCGCCCACCTCCACCAACGAGCGGTTCGTAAAGGACCGGAGAAGCCCGGAACCCCCCGCATCACAAGGGTTTCCGGGCTTTTTTATTGTCCGCAGCAGACCGGTGCAATCCGTTTCAATCCACGAGACGGTGGGGGTATATCAAGGGGTATCCCACCGCACCCACTGAAGCGATACCCCCAATGCCTCTGACCGACGCAGCCATCAGGCGCGCCAAGCCCAGCGAGAAGCCGCAGAAGATCACCGACGGCGGCGGCCTGTACCTCTACCTCACCCCGACTGGCGCACGCAGCTGGCGCTGGAAGTACCGCATCGCCGGCAAGGAGAAGCTGCTGTCCATCGGCCTGTACCCGGATGTCTCCTTGGCTCGCGCCCGCGAGGCCCGCGACGAAGCCCGCAGGCTACTGGCCCGAGGCGTCGACCCGGGCGCGCAGAAGAAGGCTGCTGCCCTCGCCCATTCCGCCCTCGGCTCGGACAGTTTCGAGACAATCGCCAATGAGTGGCTGGCCACACGCCCCTGGGTGCCCAGCTATGCGGAGAAGGTCGAAGCCTGGATGAAGAACGACGTCTTCCCGTGGATTGGGTCGCGTTCCGCAGGTGAACTCACCGCTCCCGACTTCCTTCGGGTAGCCCGGCGCATCGAGGACCGCGGCGCGATCGAATCCGCGCACCGGATCATGCAGAACTGCGGCCAGATCATGCGGTACGCCGTGGCCACTGGCCGGGCCGAGCGGAACCCTGTTGCCGACCTGAAGGGAGCGCTCGCGCCGCCGAAGGAGGCCCACCACGCAGCGATTACCGACCCTGTGCAGCTAGGTGGCCTGCTGCGCTCCATCGAGGCATACAGCGGATCTGCCATCACCCGGGCGGCGCTGCGGCTGGCGCCGCTGGTGTTCCTGCGTCCTGGAGAACTGCGGCATGCGGAATGGGAGGAATTCGACCTCGACGCGGCCGTGTGGACCATCCCTGCCAACAAGATGAAGATGCGCGCTGCGCACCTGGTGCCGCTGTCCAGGCAGGCGCTGCAGATCCTGGAGGACATCAAGCCGATCACCGGCCGGCACAAGTGGGTGTTCTCTGGCGCCCGCGACCCCAAACGCCCGATGTCGGAGAACGCCGTTACCGCAGCGCTGCGCAACATGGGTTACGACCGCACGATGATGACCGGCCACGGCTTCCGCGCGACGGCTCGCACCATTCTGGACGAGGTCCTGCACTTCCGCCCGGACATCATCGAGCACCAGCTTGCTCACGCGGTAAAGGATCCCAACGGTCGGGCCTACAACCGCACATCGCACCTGCAGGAGCGCGTGCGGATGATGCAGGTCTGGTCGGATTACCTCGATGGCCTGCGCGATGGCAACGTGGTGAAGCTGCGGGCCGGATGACGCCTACACGCCCCGCCGCATCTGCTCCAGACCTGCCCTCACCCATGCCTTGCTGCGGATGTCCCTCGCTCGGGGCTTTGTCTCTGCCGGCGGTTTGCGCGGTTCGAGTGCTGCCTTGATCCGCTCGACCTCCTTCGCCCCAGCCTCGGCCAGGCGCCGGGCCTGTTGCTGCTGCTCGCGGGTCGGCGGCAGGCCCGGCAGTGGCGGTGCCGGCTGGATCGGCGTGGTGTCAGTCAGCCGGGCAACGGCCTCGCGCAAAGGAAGATCGGGGTACAACCTGACGGCGCACCAGCGCTCCCCGTAGCGCTTTGCCTGCCGAACGTTGGCGGCCCGCACTTCCTTTACGTCCCACATCTTCTGGCCTTCCATCCAGAGGCGCACCCCTGGACCGCCATCGGACGTGACGCTGGCCGTCTCGCGGCCGTTGTACCAGAGCGCCCAGCGTTCACCGGTCTGGACCCAGCCAGCGGGGATCGGGGCGGTGCGGAAGCCGTGAGAGGAATACATGGCCGGAAGGATACGAGCCGCCGTCGCAAATCCTGCGAACAGGGCCGCCACCTCTGTGAATCGTTCGGGTTCGGTATCGGCGCGCCGCTGCTCAGGCAGCCTCGGCGAATGGTTCGACCAGCGCAACCAGCATCTCCATGGCTGTCGCTGGCGGCGTGCGCTCGGCTCCACGCTGGAGGAAGCCGGTCCAGTCAGCACGAACCAGCATCAAAAGCTCTCCAGGCGATACGGGGACCAAACGCATCGGCCAGTATGGAAGCCGACGCTGCCCCACCCGCCCCCGGGCCAGCTCGATCAGTTCAATGTGGCTGGTTGAGCCCGCGGCCCTGGAGAAGGCCACATCTAAGCCATCTGGTGGGCCTTCCATGTACGCCAAGAACCGCCTGCCATCGAAGAGGGTCACGCCAGTGACCCCTGCATCCCGGTTGAACCGCCTCGCGTCCGCCATCAGCCCAACAAGGTGAGCACTGTCGAGCCTTGGCATCGCTTCACTCACAAACACCACCGCTCGATTTGGCACAGCCGGCTCCGCCATCCTCTACAGACTGTGAAGCCTATGCCTACATATGTTCACGACGCGTGCTGACCCATGGGATGCCGTCACAGTTTGGCTCCCGCTGGCCTACACGCGCCGGGCACGGCCGGCCGGACTACTCTCCGGCCATGTGCGGCAGATTCGTCCAGCTCCCCGTGATCGACTTCGGCCAGCCGGGGCTGGCTGACCTTGCCCCTGGCTTGGCCGAGATCCAGCCCAGCTACAACCTGGCTCCCACGCAGCGCGCATCGGTGATCCTGGACCGCGGCGAAGGCCGGCAGGTCACCCGGATGGCGTGGGGCCTGCTGCCCTTCTGGGCCAAGGCCAAGGGCCTGCAGGGATCAACCATCAACGCCCGGATCGAGACGGTGGCCACCAAGCCCGCCTTCCGGTCGGCGTTCAAGAAGCGTCGCTGCGTGATCCCCATGGCCGGCTACTACGAATGGTCCGTCAGCCCCGAGGACGGCAAGAAGGATCCATGGTTCATCCATGCGGCCCAGCCGTTGCTCGCCGCTGGCCTGTGGGAGGACACCAGCCCGCTGCTGCCCGACGGCAACTTGGGCACCTTCACCATCATCACCGGCGACAGCAGCGGCGTCTCAGCTGACATCCACGACCGCATGCCGGTGTGGCTGCATGCCGGCCAGCTCGATGAGTGGATGGCCGCCAGCCCCGACGATGCCATGGCCATGCTGCTGGCCAGCGAGCCGCCGGCGATGGAGGCCTACCGGGTCAGCCGCGCCGTCAACACGCCTCGGAATAACCGCGAGGATCTGCTGCAGCAGGTGTCGTGAGACCACGTTCGCCCTGGCCAAACGCGAACGGTTTTATGTAAGGCGCATGCCCCGGTTTGGGCGTAATCTCGACCCTGTTCGCAGCACAACACAGGGAGAGCGTCATGCGCGTACTGCTTGCCACCACCATTGCCGCAGCACTGGTCGCCGGCTGCAGCACCGCGCCGGGCGTGATACACGGGCGCACTGTCGAACTGCATCGGGAGTCGTCCGTCGCCGGCGAGAGTCTCGACGACTTCGTGGTCCGCATTGCCCCACACGCCTTGGAATCGTCCAATACTGCCCGCGCAACGGTTTGCGGGCAGATCGAACAGAATGCAGGCATCTTCAGCGTGCAGCTGAAGACCGACGGCTATGTCAGCGACTGCGGCCTGCCGAAGACTGGCAAGCCGTATGTCCTGGTGAATGGCACAGCCACCGACGTGCGAGAGAACCAATTCTCGCTGGTGAACTGGCAGCGCCCTGGCTATCTGATCACGCCCTGGTCGGTGAAGTACCAGGACGGCGCCAGCAAGCGGCCTCGCGTCGTTCGCTAGTAGTTCCGCATGTCCAGGATCAGGCCGGTCAGGTTGTTGTAGCCCATCTGGCCGGTCGGCGGGTACGGCGGCCCCGGCCCTTCATCCGTCGCGCTGCGAGTGTTGATCAGCCCGACGCTGATGGTTCCATTGGAATTGGTCCGTACGCCTACGACGTAACCCACCGTCTGGGTGCGCCAACCGCCACCGCCGCTGATCGGTCCGCCGTCCACGCGGGTGTAGAGCCCCGTGTTGCAGATACCTACCGCATAGCCAGATGTGAGCGGGATTGGAATGTCCACGGTCCCGGTGCCGGCAAGGGTGTTCACCATTTGCAGGACCCGCATGTACTTATAGCGGGAGTCGAAGATCACCCGATTGTTGGCCGGATTCCGGATCCTGAGCCCCTTCGTAGTGATGAACTGCATTTGAGCCACGTCAGTGGTGTCGAACACCCAGTAGGTGACGCTTGCCCCGACGACGTCGGTGTTGATCACCCACTCGTAGTTGGAACCCGACTGGCTCTTGCTCACCACGCCAACAAGCGCGCCGGAGCAGTTGACCGCCAGAATGGGCTCGTTGCAGCCGGCAACCTGAATCACGGCCCTGCCAATCGTCTTACCGCCGATACCAGGAACGGTGTAGGCGTTTGCCTGGACGACGAATGGACCTGCCTTCATCCCCAGACACTCCCAGCCCGGGTCGATCTGGATGAGTGATCCGCCGTCATTGCGGATGCGCGCTCCGATTGTCATTGGTCAGTACCTTCCATAGACGAGCACCCCGGACCGGTTAAACAGTGGATTGGCCGACGAATAGGTCCACGTAATCGTGTTGCCGTCGTCGCTGAACCGCGGTGACGCGTTGTAATCTGGCTCAGACGTAGACGCGTTGAACCAGTAGAAGATCGGATTGCTGCCACTGGCCGGAACACTCACCGATCCGCTAACACCCGCGCTGAGCTGCTGGCGCCTCATGATCCGTGGCAATCGCGTAGTGATGTCGACCAAGATGTTCCCGGCTGGATCGCGTTGCCTCAATCCAACCGCCATCACAGGAGCTCCCCAAGTTCGACCAATGCAACATTGCCAGCGCTGTTCCAGAATCGCAGCGCGCTATCTGTCAGCTCCATGTATCCCCCGTTGGCATTCACGCCTCGCATCGTCAGCGATGCGTTCTTGTCCAGCTTCCACCGCGGCTGTCCGCCAGCACCGACCGCCGTCGACTGGATCACATCCCCGATCATCGCGTTCTGGATCCATCCGGTGCCGATCAGGGCCTGGTTGATGAAGGTCTGTCCGCCCTGAATGACGAATGGCGCGGTCACGTTGTTGTTGGCCAGATTGATCACCGCAAACCGGTCGGCCTGGAACAGGATCTGGCTCTGGTAGCTGCCGTCGGGCTGGTTCTCGATGCCGATGCCCATGCCGGCAGCGTAGTACCGGCCATTGGCCGCCACCTGAAGCTTCAGGGTCCATGAGGCGCTGATCCGGCCGTTCATATCGATCACGGCCTGAGAAGTCTGTTGGACGAGCGCATTGGTCTGTCCCACCGATGCTTCCGTGGTATCGATACGCCGCGATAGCGCGTAATCGCCGGTGGCAATGACTGACAACGTAGTTATGGTTCCGGCTAAGGACGTTTCCTCACCAGCGTTCCAGTCTTCGTCACCTGCATGCTCTGCGCTGTACTGTGCAACCAGGCCATTCACCTGCTGGCCAACCGCGGTGATCTTGCCGTCCACCTCCGTCACATCCAGCTCCAGCTGATCGACCCGACCCACCAAAGCACCGGCCTGCGCGACCGCCACACCTACGTCCTTCCACTTCGTGCCCGGCGGCTCCTCATTGCCCGGCGCGTTGTCGTTCCACAGCCAGATCTTGCCGTTGTGCACTACTGTGTCGCCGGCCTCGTACGTGGCGCCGGCCTCCCAGATCAGTGGCACGATCTGGTCGATGCTCTCGATCTTGGTCAGCAGATCCTGACCAAGCGCACTCTCCGTTATCCGTCCCGAGAAATAGGCGTCGTAGTCCGACTGGTTGGTGCTGGCCTCGCCCATCACTCCAGCGCCCGCCGGATACCACGGGCCAATGTTGCCACTGCGGTCAACCAGCCTTGCCCAGAAGTAGAACCGCGCACCGGCGGCCAAGCCGTCCAGTTCTAGACGGTTCTGCGGGTACGCATAGTCGCCCAGCTTCGTGGCCGTCTCGCGATTCGGGCCGGTGCTGCGCCAGATCTCAGTGCGCTGGGTGTCGGTCGCCCCAGGCGGGAACGACCACGCCAGTCGGATGCCGAACACAATGGACGTGGCAGTCAGCGAGGTCACCGCCGGCGGCGGCTCGGTCTTGCCTGCGATGGTCGTGAGTGGGCTCACCGCCGGAAGCGAAACGGCATTGAGCGCATTCACCGCCCTCACTCGCGCGAGGTACTGGCCAGCGTAGATCCCGGGCACCTCGATGCTGGTGGTGGCCACCCGCCCCTGGCGCACCCAGTTAAGGTCGTCGCGGCGCCACTCCACGTCGTACGCAATGGCCTTGTCTGCCGGGTCCCACTGGATGGTCAGCGTCGGTGTGGCGATGCCCTGCTCGATCACCACGTGCGAGGACAGGGCCACGTTGGTCGGCGGCGGCTGAACGCTCGGCGGGATGATGCTGATCGGCGGAAGCTCCAGCCGCGTGCCATCGTCGATCGCCGCATATTTGCCCGGGACGTGCTTCAGCGCAGTGATGTTGTAGGTCAGTTCCTCGCCTTCAGTGGTGGCGATCACCCGGAACAGCTGCAGCACCAGGTCGCTGGATTCGGTGGCCCACACCGACTGCGGCACCGGGATAGCCGACCACGGTGCCGAGACGGTGACCACTCCCGTGGCGGCGTCGACGCCGTTGATGGTCCGGCCTTCCGTGCGTCCATTCGGCAGAGTGGCGCGCAAGGTGTCGCCCACGGCCATGGTCTCGGGAACCAGGTCCAGCGTGAGGCTACTGGCGCCTGCGGCACGGATGCGTCCCGCGTTCCGGCGCCCTGCCCGGTTCGGATCTGCCACCTGGATGACGTCGCCCGGCATGCAGTTGAGCGCGTCCAAGCCTACCGAGAAGCTGACGGTTTCGGTCTCCAGGTTCTCCGTGTACAGGATGTGGTTGCCCACCCGCTGCGCCTGCGCACGCGAATGACAGCCGATCGCCGTGACCTCGGTCTGGTTAACGCCGTAGCGCGCGATGGCGTCCATGTGCTGAACGACCTCCACCTTCTGCCGGCCGAAGTCGTCCGGATCGGTCCACGACACCAGCGCGACGGTGTGGCGCGCCTTCCGGCCGCTACCTTCGTAGTGGAAGCGGCCATCGATCACGTTGGCCTGGCTATAGGTCGCGCCAGGGTCCTTGGGCATGTCGGCGGAGGCCATGACCTGGCCAGCGGCGTAGAAGCTGATGCCGCGGAACATGCCAGCCATGTCCTGCAGCACCTTGTAGGCGTCCGCCCTGCTCTGCAGGTACAGGCTGCAGGTGAATCGCGGCTCCTGGCCGCCCATGCCGTCGCTCACCAACTGATCGCAATATTGGGCGATCTGGTACAGCCGCCACTTGTCCACCCAGTCCAGCGGGATGCGGTTTCCGAGGCCGAACCGGTCGTTGGTAACGATGTCGAAGAACACCCAGGCTGGGTTGTTCGTCCATGCCGACTTGAAGGTGCCGTCCCACACGCCACTGTAGGTGCGGGCGATGGGGTCGTAGTTGGTGGGCACGCGGATGATCCGCCCCCATACCCGGTAGGACCGCGACGGGATGTTCTGGAACTGGCTCGCATCGACCTGCACCGCACATAGCGCGCTGTTGGGATAGCGAAGCTTCACGTCGATGATCTCGGTCATCGAAAGCACGTTCACCGTGTCCGAGATCAGCGAGTTGTTCTTGTTCGGGGTCAGCCGGCGAATGCGAACCTGCCACTGCGAGCCGGCCGGCAAGTCAATTCGACGGCTGCGCTCATACTGCGTCGTGGTCTTGCCGGTGATCGCATCGTTGAGCACGGTGGTGTACGCGCCACCGTCGACAGACAGATCCACGGCGTAGCTGATCGAGTAGCCGTTTCGGTCGCCGTTCTCCTCATCCACCTTCTGCAGCGCGGGGACGGCGAGACGGATGCGCACGGCCGACAGGTCCGAACCGCTGACAGTACGCACGACCGGTTGGTCGCTGCGCAGCTCCACGTTCACAGCGATCTCGTTTTCGACCGAGGGAAACCCCGGGATGTAAACCTGATCCTGTGTCCCTGATCTAGTGTCGACGGTGACGCCAGCAAAGTTCAGCCCGCCGTCCGGGTTCTGGATGGGAACCTGGTTCAGGTAGATCGACTGGTTGCCGGCCACCAAGCCACGGATCTCGCCCTCGCTGACGAGGTCGATGATCCTGGCCACGGCCATCGAGTGCAGGCTGTCCGGGGTCTCCACCGGCGTGCGTCCGTTGCTGCCGCTCTTGCCGCCAGCGCCGGCCAGCTGCAGCCCACGGGCGATGGGAGTTTGGACTGGCAGGATCAAAGCTGATCCTCCGCCATGATGCCGCCGCTGATTACCGCGCTGCCGGTGAGCATTCCCTTCTGGTCGTGGCCGCCGTAGGCGACCGGCACAGGATTGCCCTGCGCTTGGGTATTGACGGTGCCGTTCATGCTGTAGCTCGGTCGGTTCTCGGCACTATCTTGGGAGCCCAGGCCTTTCGGCTGCGGCCCCAGCATCTGAGCAACGCCACCAATGACCATACCCACGCCGGCATTGATGAACGGCTGTCCCCAGCCACCAGCAATGTTCCCGTAGATGCCGACGACGATCAGGACAACCCCGAGGATGGTCTGCAGCACACCGCCTCGCTTGCTACCAAGCAGCACCGGCGCGATGCGGATGTCTTCATTTCCCGGTGGGTCCTGCAGCTGCTCCTTGGAGAGGTTCTGCCTGCCGATGAAGACAGCGAAGGCCATGCCATTCCGCTGGGCGCCATGGAGATAGCGCTCGAAGCCCGGCAGGACCGCACACAGCGCGCGCACGGCCTCGGCAGGGCTATTCACTGCCAGCCGGAAGGAGCGCCCGAAGCGGCTGCCCAACTGACCGTACAGGCGGATGGTGCGCAGGCGCTCAGACATGGGCTGCCTCCTTGTGGCGGACGATGTAACGGGTACGCTCAGCCCACATGCCGCCGTAGGTGATCACCTCCGACAGGCGGCCGTGCATGTGATGGAGCAGCTGGCCATCGCCGAGGTAGACACCGGCGTGGTTCGGGACGGGCGAACGGATCTGCATCAGTACGATGTCACCGCGCTGCGGCTCACCCTCAATCAGGTCAAAGCCCTCGGCGCGCAGCCGGTCCAGGCTGTAAAGGTCCTGGCCCTTCTCCCACCAGTCGTCCTCGCGCTCGTACTGGCTGAGCTGGATGCCAAGCTCGCGCGCGTAGAAGTCGCGCACCAGGCTGTAGCAGTCCAACTGGCCGTGAGCGAACTGCCGGCCCACCAGCGGCGCCTCGTAGCCGCACGGCTCGATGGTCTGCAGGTCGCCGCACTCAGGGCCGGCACCGGTGACCTGACCAACGCTAACGATGTGCCATGGCAGTCCGCTGGCCTCGCACATGACGCGGTCTGCGTCCGAAGCTGTGGCGGGGGCGTTCGGATGGCTGTGCACGACGGCCAGCACCTCGCCCACGTCCTCGGCGTCGGCGAAGTCCTCTGCTCGCAGCCGGAAGTGCTCGCAGGGTGTGGTCGCCACATTGCGGCACGGGATGTACGTCTCCCCGTCGCGGGCGGCCACGATCAGGCCGCAGCACTCGCGCGGGTACTCGGCCACGGCGTGCGCCTGGATGGCCTGCAGAGTCGTCTGTTGCATGGGTGTCGCCCATAGAAAAGGCCCGCACTGGGCGGGCCTAGGGTGATGAGTGGTGGCGGCCGGAGATGATCCCGGCATTGAAGGACTCCCGGTTCCTTCATGACGCTGCGGTCAGTAACGCATCAGCCTGCGTGTTCGCCACCGTGGGAGATCGTACTACGTGCGCAGCAGGCCAGCGGCCGGGAACCCGCCATAGGGCAGCGGCTTGTCGGCACCGAAGCGAAGCTTGCAGCTCCCCACCCTGCCCCCGCATTGGTCACGTGCGGGGTCGGCGGTCGGCACGTCGTTGGCGTCGGCCACGGCCGGCCCGTTGTAACCGCAGTAAGGGCCGCGGTAACCACCCCGGATCAGCCAGCCGCAGACGCCGGCGATGACCTGGCGGCCGGGAAGCTGCTCACCGTTGAGGTCGATCGCCGTAGTCAGCTCAAATTCGACGGTCTCCTTCGTCTCCGAGACCTTGCGCTCGATGAACCAGATCTCGTCGAGGAAGTGCTCGTTCGGGTCGGCCGTCGGGTTCCCCTCGGGGAAGTTCGCCGCGTCGAGATACTTGGCCAGCGTCTGCCGGCGGATCACGCGCGCGCCCACCAGGTCGTCGAACAGCAGGCACAGGGCCGTAATGCGGCCGTCGATGTTGCTGACCTTAAGTCGGGGGTTCGGCGGCTGATCGCTGGTCCGGGAGAAGCCGGTCGCCTCGATCGGCCAGGCCCCGTACTCCTGGCCCTGCCACCAGATCACGCCCGACTGCAGGTGCGCGTGGAAGAACAGCTGATCGGCGCCGAAGCTGCTGGCGTCCAGTTCGAACAGTGTAATGCGACCGCCTGGCTCCAACTGCTGGGCATCGGCGGTGATCATGCCGGCTCACCCTCCCGTCCGTCGTCGGAGAGCGTCACGGTCACGCGGACGGTCAATAGATAGACGATGTCCTTGGGCGCTCCGGTTGCTGGATCGGTGCATGAGTAGAGCACCGCATCAGTCTCCTGCTGGATGGCCAGACGAATGGTCTGCTCGTCGTTCTCGTCACGGTATACGCTCGCTCGCCATCCAGCTGCCGGTTGGATGCCTGGGCCTGTCACCCGGTACAAGCCGGTTCCGACCCGAGTGCACGCGATGCCCAGATCTTCAAACGAGCAACCGATGCTGGTCCCGGGCGCGTGGTCGCCATCGAGGACGATACTGCCGTCCGGCCGGATGTTGAACGCTGTAGCGCAGGTGCTGTCCATCGTCAGGCTCGCTTGATGAAGTTGTTGGCATCAACCGTTGTGTTTCCGGAGTGCCAGAACTGGCGCCAGGCACCGAACTGCGCACCGTTGATTGACTGGCTGAAGTACACATCGTTGCTGGTGCCGAACGCGAGCTGGTTGATCCATCGACCACTGCCCCTCGTGAAGTTTCCACTTGCGTCAGGTGCAACGTTTGCCCATGCCAACGCGACGCCGAACGCGGATGGCGTATTCGGAGTTCCCGAGGCATATGACTGAATGACTCGGGGACCCTCCCAAGCGTTCCAAGCCGATGGAATTGCGTCAGGCCACGACCCGTTGGAACCTTTGGATACTTTGCCGGTGTAGAGCTCAGTGCAGTTTGCGTTTATTTTTTGCGACATGCTTCGCGCTGGCTCTCCGCGCTTTCCGTTTGGTTGAACGGTATCAATGTCGATAATCTGCTGTGCCATGGCATTTCCTTACGGCTGGAACGTCTGTTCGAACGTGGCATTTAGCGTGAAAACGCCATTGCCATGGGGAATGAGGTTGTAGGTCTTGCACAGGTAGAGGCCCTGGGCCCCGAGCGGGGGCGTCCACAGGAAGGACACCGCACCCTTGCGGGCGCGCAGGAAGGACAGCGCCGGCCCGACCTTCGACTCGCGTCCGACGATGGAAATCGGCCAGGACTGCGTTTCGTTGTTCAGGCCATCGGCAGCGGTCTGGCGGTAGCCGTCTCCGAACCTGGCCTCACGGGTGAGGAAGTCGCCTGTGCCTGTGATCTCGGTGCGTACGCACCAAGTGAAGACCTCAGCCATTGCTCACCCTCATCTGATGGAAGAGGCCGCCGGGCCGCGACTGTTGGGTGGCCCACTCGTTCATCTTGGAAGTGAAGAACTGATTTAGCCGGCGAGCGTCCTCGCTGCCATCGCCCTGTTGGGTGGTGCTGGTGCCATCGGACGAGATGTTCATCGTGGTATTGAAGTTGTTGGTGATCCCGCCACCGCCTCCAATGGCGGATGCGGGCATGCCTGCGGTGATCGGACGAACCGAACCAGCGTCGCCAGGGATCAGGTAGGTCTTCCCGCCCTGGTCGAGCAATTCGGGCCGACCGCCCTCGCCGACCCTGTACATGCTGCCGGCAGCAACTGGACCGCCGCCTGCGCGCCCTCCAGCCATGCCGCCGATCGCACTGCCGACCGCGTTGATCCAGCTCGCCCCTGTGCCGCTGTAGCTGCTGGCCCAGCTGCCGATCATCTGGAAGATCTGCGAAGCCGCCGCCTGGGCAGCCATCTTCTGCAGCGTCTTCGCGAAGCTCTGAACCATCCCGCCCAAGCGTTCGGAGAACGGATCGAACAGGAAGTCGGCGAAGGCATCCTGCATGTTTCGGGCGGACTGGTCGGCGTAGGTGCTCCACTGCCCGAAGGTCTGCTCCACAGACGAGCTGGTGTCGTCGTCGATACCGAACATGCCGTCGAAGGCGTCGGCGAACTTCTTGGCGCTCTCGCCCATGATCGACTCGGCCTCGTCGATGTTGCCGAGCATGTCCAGCAGTGAGGCGCTGGAACGAAGCGCGGACTGCGCGGCCGCGTCGATACCCTTCAGTCCGCCGGACTGGATCTCGTAGTTGACCCGGCTCAGCTCCGAGCTGTCGCCGAACAGGGCGATCTGCCGCTCCAACTGTTCATTGGTGGACCGATAGGAGTCCTGCAGCTTCTTGGCCTGCTTGTCCTGCTGCGTCGCAGCCGCCGACTTCTTCTTCTCGCCCTCCGCCCAAGTCGCCTGGAGCTTTGCTTCCCACTCCGCTGCCCGGCGCAGTTGCTCGGTCTGGTCCTTGGTGGCCTGGATCTCTTCCGCCGTGGCTTGGGTGCGTCGCCCCCGGGGGCCGCTCCTTGCCCCCTCTGGGATGCCGGATCCGCCGCCCTGCATCGCAGCCCAGCCCTTGTCGGCATAGGCGGTGCCGGCCATGTAGTCCTTGGCGAAGGCGTCCCATCCGCCTCCCTGCGATCCGAACAGGCCGCTGTACTGGCCGGTGGCCAGCTTGATGACTGCGTTGCCCTGCTTCTCCACCGCCACCAGGCCGCCCCGCAGCCGATCCAGCCAGTCCTCGACCACCCCGAAGATCTCAGCCGCCTTGCCGATCTCGCGGAACGCCGTGGCGATCCCGTGAGCGACATCGCGGACGCCGCCGCCCTCCTTGGCGACGTCCACCAGCTGCGTGGTCAAGTCAGTCAGCGTCGGCAACAACTCGCTGGCCAGCTGGGTGAACCAACCCTGCGTTGCGGCGCGCAGGTCGTCCAGGCGGTCGTTGAACTCGGCCGCAGCCCCTGCGGTGTCCGAGTCGATGACGATGCCGAGCGAACGCGCCCGTTCCTCCATGGTCCGCATGCCATCGGCGCCGAGACTGAGGAACTCCAGGAATTCCGCGCCCGACTTGCCGAAAAGCTGCATCGCCAGCGCGGTCTTCGTGGTCTCGTTGCTGATGCCAGCGAACCGATTCTGCACCTCGGGAAGCAGGTCTTCGAAGCTCCGAAGGTTACCGGCCTGGTCCTTGACCGAGATCCCAAGCGCCTTGAACGTCTTGTCCGCGTCGCTGCCGGCCTTCGACGCATCCGCGATGTTCTTGCTGAACTTGGGAATGATGCCGACCAGACCTTCCAGGTCCGATCCAGTCATCTTGGCGGCGTAGCCCCACCCCGACAGCGTCTCCGTCGAGATACTGAACCTGGCGGACAGTTCGTCGATGCGGTCGGCAGCATTGATCGCATTGCTCAGGCCGGTGATCGCCGCGTCCACGCTCGCGAATGCAGCGATGGCACCGCCGATTACGCTGCCGATGGCAGTGAATCCGGCGACGATGCCCTTGCTGACGCCGGCCGCGGTCCGCTCCATCGACTTCATGGACTTCTCGGCCCGCTGGGTGTCCGTCACGAACGACCCGGTTTTCATCAACAGGTCGATGACGATGGAGCCGGCAGTTGCCATGCGATCAGCCTCTCGGGGGTTTCAGGCCGAATGCTGCGAGGGTTCGCAGGTCGGCATCGGGGAACTCATGGGCAACCGGATTCGGCTGCAGGAAGTCGAGGTTCTTCTGGATCGACCCGCCGAAACTGGCGCCGATAAGCGCAGCTGGGCGGTGGTAGCGATGCAGATCGTCGAAGGGGTACAGCTGATAGAAGGCCAGCCATCGCTGGAATTCAGGCTCGGGCAGATCGTCGATCTCCCCGAGCGTTTTGCCGAGCGCGAGGCCTAGGATGCAGCTGAAGTACTCGCGCCCACGCTCGGCAATGACTTTTTTGCGTCTTCACCGATCCCGGCCACGGCCATGACGTGGGGGAACAGGTCGGTGAGGCCGTTCGCCGTCAGGTTCTGCGACTCGGCCTCGCTCAGGACCAGCGTCCCGTCGGCGTCGCACAGGCTGGCCGCCACCAGGCGCTGCATCGCAAAGCAGGTCTCGTCTTCGTTGCCGGAAGCTTCAGCCGCGCGCCAGCGGCGCATCTGGCCGGCGCTGACCTGGCGGAAGTGCACGGTCTCGGTCGTACCGTCGCTGAACTTCACCTCGCGCGCGACGGGGGCGTTGCTCGTCAGGATCTTGCTCTTGTCCATCAGCCGTTCTCAGTAGGTGGGCGCCGGGTACGCGACGGCTGGGCGCGCAGAGCCGGACACCCGGAAAGTCTATGCGTGAGCCGTCAGGCCGAGTACGGCCCGTTCCAGTGGGGGACGACGCTGCCACTGCGCTGGATCGTCAGCGTGCCGCGCACGATCTCGTTGGTGGCGATGTCGATGTTCAGGTCCGCGACGTAGCCACGGAAGCCGATCGAGGTGCGCAGGGGCGATGCCGGGGGCACCAAGGCATCGCCGGTGCCCAGGGTGGGCGCAGCTACGCCGTCGCTCAGGCCGATCAGCCAGTCGATGACCTCGCGCGATTCCTTCAGATCGAACAAGATCTGGTGCGACTGGCTGCGCGGGATGAAGTTGAACGGGACGCTTACCTGCCCCGGATTGCCCAGGCCGCCCTCGAACTCCTTGTCACCAACAGTGCTCAGGCAGGTGGATTCGATCTGGTCGGCAGCGCCGCCCAGGCCGGTGATGCCAGTCGGGCACTCGAACTTCAGGACCGAGGCGACGCTGGAACTCAGCTTGTCCACGGTGAAGAGCTCGGACCCCTGGGTTTTGATGACGCCCTCGGTCATTGCAAAGTCCTCTGGTCAAAGAAAAACCGCCTCGCGGCGGTCGTTGGGGTGATGCCAGCGGCTCAGCGCTGGTCGATGAAGTCGGCCTCCATGCCGACCCGGAAAAGCCCGGTGTCAGGGTCGCGGTTGTTGACCACCAGTCGATTGCAGATCAGGTCCGCGTCCAGTGCAGCCCTCACGGCGGTTGCCAACGCCTCCACTTGACCGTCGGCGTTATCGCCACCGCAGTAGCAGTCGATCTGCACCGTTGTGAAATCACCGGTTGGCGCGCTGCTGAGATTGTCGAAGGGCTGACCAGAAATGATCTGCCAAGTGATGTAGGGCCTCTTCTCCGTCTGTTTGACGAACCCGTGCCGGCCGATTCGGTCACCGACGATCGCCTCGACAGCCGGCGTGTGTATGGTCCGGAACACCTTCGGGAACATCAGCGGCCTCCCCGGTTCTGCTGGGCCAGCTTGGTCACCAGGCGATCAATCCGCACGGTCAGGTCTCCGACCACAAGGTTGATCGTTTCCTCGCCACGCTCGTTCACCGTTCGACGGATGAAAGAGCGCGCGGGCTGGTGCACAGACCCGTACTCCTTCAGCTGCGCCGACTTCAGGGTGCTGACCTGCTCCCCCTTGCGGCCCGGGTACATCCTGCGCTTGATCCGGACCAGGTAGCGCTCGCCGTTGCCGTCGCTGGGCGCCTTTCCGCGCGTCGCGATGATGTTCTGCGCCAACAGGCCGGTGGACTCATCGCCCGGTTCGAGCACCGCCTGCAGGTTCTGACGCTCCTTGTCACGAAGAAACCTCGCGCCTTTGGCCAGCGCCAACTTCACCGGCCCGCCCTTCTTGCTCACGACCTCGGCCGGGAGGCTGCTCAGCGTGCGGATGATCCCAGGGATGCCGGTGATGTTGAACTCGACTTTCATGTCCACTACTGCCCGTCGTTGACGCCGGCCGAAACCGGGATCGTGATGTACTCCAGCCCAGACACCTTGTCGGGCAGCAGGCCTGCAATGTTGAAGATCTCGCCGCGGTGGATCAGGCGCATCGACGGCAACAGTCCATCGCGGTGACGCATGGTGATGCGCGCCGTTACCGCCGATTGGGTCTGACCGGACTGGATGAACTCGCGGGCGGACAGCGGCTCGACAGATGCCCATACGGTGGCCACGTCGACCCACGCCGTCTGCTCGACACCATCGCAGTCTCTGGTAGTCACCTGCTGCTGGATCAGCACGCGGTGGCGGAGCCTTCCTGCCGGCAGGCTCATGTCAGACCCCGAGGCCGATTCGATAAGGCCATAGCAGGCTATGGGCGCCCATCGGGACTTGGACCGTCGCCCCGTCGCTGCCTTGTACGTCTTCACGCGTGCGGTACAGGTGCCCCAGCATCAGCAGGATGGCCGCCCTGATTGAGTCGTTGACCAGCATGGGGTCGATCCCGGCAGTGCCGGCCAGCACAGCAGCGGCCATTGAGCCGGCGTCAGGGAAAACACAGCGATTGAGGAACTGCTGTGCAGCGCCCTCGGCCGCACCACCATACAACTCCAGCATCGCGTCGTCGGCGCTATCGGCCCGGCAGTGCTGCCGGGCCTGCTCGATGGTGATCAGCTGCATGGCTCAGGCCTGCGCCGGCGTTGCGGCCTTGATGGCAGTTTCGATGGCCTCGACCACCGTAGCGCGGGCCTTCTCACCCTTGGCAGTCTCAGCTTCCAGCGCAGCGGCCAGCAGTTCGAGGTCGGTCACCGCCGCGATAGCCACGATCGCATCGGCAGCCTTCTGGCGGACGAGCTGAGCACCATCCTTGGTCTCGCCAGTCGCCGGGGAATGGCCAGCACCGGCAGCGGCAGTCTGGCCAGCCAGCTTCACGAGGCCGCGCTTGACCAGCAAGTCGGCGTGTTGGGTGGATACATCGAACTCAGCGCCGCGACTACGGCTTCCGTGGTGTTCGAACGAGGTGAGTGCAATGACCTTGGCCATTATCTGAGTCCTTCGTCAGGGGTAGCGCCCGGCCATACCGGGCGACACGTGGTATCAGCCGCCGGCGCCAGCACCGTCGGTGACCGGCAGGCCGTCGAAGCCACCCTTCACGAATGCCTCGGGGCGGAAGACGGTCAGGCCCACGTCCTCTTCGCAGAGGATGGTGACCATGTTCTTGACGAAGTTGTCGCGGTCCTGGTTGGAGACCGTGATGTTCGCCTGCTCGCGGTCCCAGCCCTGAGCACCCATCTTGAAAGCACCGGTCAGGAAGTCGCCCAGATCCATGGCCTTGGTTGCCACGACCGGGCGCGCCCACAGACCGGGGACAGCCAGGCCACGCGGCGTGGCGAACAGGTAGGCGTTCTCGGTGGTCTTCGACAGCTCGATGGTGGTCCAATCGATCGGGTTCAGCACGATGCCATCGGCTTCGTACGAGGCCAGGGTCACCTGCAGCATGGCAATGCGCAGACGATCAATGGCCGTCTCGTTCTGCACGGTCACACCCGGGTTCGCATAGGCCGTGGCCTGGGTGTAGAGGCCATTGATGTTCAGGCCGACGCCCGAACCCTTCAGCAGCTGCGCTTCTTCCTTCAGCTTCAGGCCGTACATCAGGCGGCCATTGATGTAGGCCTGCAGCTGGCCCGCATCACGCAGCACCTGCTTGGACGCGCGGATCCAGTGGGCGATGGTGGTGATCTTGGCCGAGTCCAGCTCGAACGCCAGATCCGACTCCGGCTTCGGATTGGTCGGATTCTCGGCCACCACGTCGGCGTTGTTGGTGAATCCGGTCTCGCGCACGTATTCGATGCTGTCCGAGGTGGTGGTGCCCCAGGTCAGCAGGTCGCGCAGGAACAGGCGCTGGTTCGGGGTCGCCACGATGCCCGGAACGCGCTGGGGCTGGATCAGAGTGCCGGCCGAGGCGTCGTCGCGGGTGATAGCCGCCTTGACGGTGAAACTGCCCTGCATGCCCGGGTTGAAATTCTTGCAGGCATCGGACGCGGCAACCACTTCGCCGATGGTCAGCGCCTTGGCCGGCACGCCGCCGCCCTGCTCCAGCTTGGCGATGACCTGCTGGGCAGCCTGCAGGTTGGCCTGCAGCTCGCCCTGGGTGACCAGCAGCTGGTCGACCTTAGCCTTGGTTTCTTCGGACAGCTTCGCATGCGCGTTGATATCGGCCTTGGCCTGCTCAGCGTGCTTCTTCAGCTGCTCATTCACCTGCCCGAGGCTGGCGTTGATGTTCTTGATGTCGTCGTCGATCTGGGCCATTGAGGCTCTCCTTACAGGATGGTGGTGAGGTTGGCGGCAAGCGCCGCAGTAGTCGTGAAGCCGGCAGCGTCGCGCTGACCGTGTTCGGTGGGCTCGCCCTCACCGCTGCCAGCGGGATCACCCGCGCTGGACTTGAACTGGCTGATCAGCCGCATCGCCTCCGACTTGGGCATGCCAGAGGCCCGCAGGGCGGCCTCCATACGGCGCACCGCAGAGGCGTTCTTGCCGTCGTCGGCCTTGCCAATCTCATCGGAATCGAGCAGCGAATCGGCGAAGCCTTGGGAAACGGCAGCACTGCCGCCGATGTACGACTCTCGATCCATCAGCTTTTGCATGGCTTTGACGTCTTCGCCGGTCCTGGCTGCGTACACGTCGGCCATGGCCAAGTCGAATGGCTCGAGCTGGTCTGCGATCTCGCGAAGCTCGTGACGGTTGCCGGCCGCCAGAAGCCAGCAGTTATGGATCATCAAGAATCCAGCCCTGGCGATCTGGATCTTGTCACCGGCCATACCGACGATCGAAGCAGCCGACGCAGCAATTCCCATCACCTTTACGGTGACCTCGCCAGGATGCTCGCGAAGCATCGAGTACATGGCCAAGCCCTCGAACATGTCGCCGCCCGGCGAGTTGATGGCGACGGTGACCGGCCCCTTACCAAGCGAGCGCAGGGCCGCAGACATGCGCTTCGCCGTGAAGCCGCCACCGGTCCACCAGTCCTCGCCGATCACGTCGTAGATGCCGATGGTCCGGTCGTCCTGCTCATCAGCTGTAGCGCGGATGCTGGAATCCCAACGATCAAAGGCCGCCGGCGCGATGTAGCTGCGCACATCCATCTGCGGCCGTCCTCTGGGAACGCCCGGGGTTGCACGGATGGTCATCGATTACTCCTTGCTGGTGGCGTCGGGAACGCCGAGAAATGCGCGCATCGATGCGCGGGCAGCATTGCCGTCTTCGGCCAAGCCAAGCTTGTCCAGCGGCGCGAGAGCGGTCTGCACCGTCAGCACCGCGGCGTTTCCACCCATAGGTTCGCGATCCTCTAGCTCGCGCACTTCGTCGCGGGTCAGGATGCCGTTGTTCACCATGGCCGCGTAGAAGGAAGCGCGCCCAGCGCTGTCGGCGCGCAGAAGCCCTTCGACTGCGAACTTGGGGTAAAACCGGGTGCGCTCTGAGGGCGTCAGAAGGTCCTTGCTGATCGCCTGTTCAATCCGGCGAAGCCAAGGTCCAAGCGTGAATGTCAGAAAACCGATCATCTGCTGCTCGATTCCGGTGCCCCAGCTGGTCGACTTCTCGGCGTGGCCAACCATGAACGGAGGAACACGGAACCAGCGACAGATCTCCTCTACCGAAAACGCGCGTGATTCGAGCAGCTGGGCGTCGGCCGGGTTGATACCAATCGTCTTGATATCAGACCCCGCTTCCAGAATGACTGGTCTCCCAGCATTCACGGCCCCACTGAGCGTTTCCAGGGTTTCCCTCGCCTCTTTTCGCTGTTCGGGCTTAAGCGTGCTCGGGTAGGAAATAGCAGTGGTCGGCATCAGCCCCTTGGAGAACGTTGAGCTTGCCGCCATGTCAGCGCCGATGGCGGCGCCGAATACCTCTGCACCGTAACCAATGACAGAGACGCCCTCCACACCGTCCAGGGAGAACCCGGGTATCCCCCAAATGCGATCGTTCGGGATCTCCCGCTGGAGGCCGTTCTCGTCGGTATACCTCCACACCTTGACCCCGTCGCGCCGAAACCAGGTCAGCCGATCAGGATGCAGGAACTGGAGGCCCACCAACCGGCCGCCCATCATCAGCTTTTCGCAGCGCGCGTTACCGCGAAGCAACATGGCCGCCACGCTCGCCTCCCAATGTACAGCTGCGGTCGTGTCTGCATTTGGCTGATCGTGAATGATGAACTGCAGCGGGTGCTGGCTCGCCACTCTCTTACCGCTACTCGTCTTCTCGTACATCGAGAGCGGGAGCGTCGAAATAGTCTCCGATATCAACCGAACACAGGACCAGACGGCCGAAAGCTTCAGCACGGTTTGATGATTCACCGGCACACCGGCCGCCGAGCTCGATCCAAAGAACTCCGCCCAGAAGTCGCTGTCAGTAAGATGGATCGGGACGCCGAGCCACTTAAGCGCTGCAGCGCGCAGGCGCCCTGGCTTCTTCATCATTTTCATCCGATCACCGGGCTATTGAGGAAATCATCGATCGGCTGCTCGGTGCTGGTGGTCAGACTCACACCGAGGGCCATCAGCAACGCGGTCATGTCGTCGATCTTGTCGGCGGACCGGCGCTTGTCCGGCGCCATGTTCAGGTTTACGTCCTTGCGAGCGACCAGGTTGGCCGCGCACCAGGCCAACACAGGGTCGCCGTCGTGCACCAGCCGCTTTCCGATGTAGGCGCGCTCCAGCTCGACCATCGCGGGGTGGTAGGACTTCGTCCCTTGGATGAACTCAACCAGCGGAACCTCTGCGGCTACCAGCCGGCTGACCATCTCGGTCGCGTTCCAGCGATCAAACGCAAGCGACTGCAGGTTGAAGCGCTCGTGCACGTCCAGAACCGCCTGCTCAATCACCGCGTAGTCGGTGACCTCGCCCTCAGTCTGCTCCAGCAGCCCGGCTGCGACCCACCCCGCGTACGGGACAGTGCCGCGCTCGGTGCGCTGTGCCACCGCGGACTCGGGCACCCAGCGCCGTCCCCAGGTGATGATCTTGTCATCCAAGCGCCAGACCAGCCGCAGCGATGCAAGGTCGCGCGTGCTGGCAAGGTCAAGTCCACCCCAGCATGGAACGTCCTTCAGTGCATCAAGATCGACTACGCCATGGCAGGCATTCCACTTCGGCAGCAGGATGAAACCGTTTGCCGCTGCGGCAGGTCGGTTCAGCCGCTTGATCTGGAACTCAGCGAGCTTCGAAGGCATCGCCTTCGCCTCGATCGACTCCTTCCTGATTGCCGCCAGCAGATGGGGGTTCACGTCCATCAACGGGTTGGCCTTGTGCCAGGCCTTCTCGTCGAAGTCCCCGTCCTCCTTGTCCACAGCGAAGAAGATGGCCAAGAAGTGGTCTGCTGCGTCGCCGAACACCCCTTCCAGCAGCTGCGTGGCGAACTGCCGAATCTCTGACCATGGACCAGGATTCGCGTATCCCTCTGTGGTCGTGAACAACCACAGAGGATTCCGGCGCGCACCGGCGGCCGACTGCAATACGTTCAGCAGATCGGGGGTCTTGTGCGCATGGATCTCGTCGAGACCGACGTGGGACGGGTTAAGGCCGTCCTGCGTCGATGCCTTCGCGTTGATCGGTTTGAACGTCGCGCCGGTCTCGACCCGGCTGATCGCATTGGCCCAGCACTCCAGCCCGTAGGCCTCCCTCAGATCGGCCTTCTTCTCGGCCATCCGCTTGGCCACGTTGAAGATGATGCGCGCCTGGCTGCCAGTGGTAGCCGCGGAAATGACCTGCGCACCCTCTTCCTCTTCACAGCATTCGCAGTAAAGCAAGATGGCGGCCGACAGCGTCGACTTCGCGTTCTTGCGCGCGACCGCGAACAGTGCGGACGTGAAGCGTCGGGTTCCATCGGGCTTGCGGAACCCGAACAGCTGAACCACGAACCAGACGTGCGATGGGTGTAGCCGGATCTCCGGCGTCTCCCACTTGCCTTCCACGTGCGGGAGCAATTCGATCCAGCTGCAGGCGTGATTGGCGTGATCGCGCGAGAAGGAGAAGGGCGCCCCCTTCTTCTTTGCGCGCTTCAGATCGTCCAGGAACCGTTTCGCTGCCAGCTTGATCAGCCGGCCGAACCTCCCTCCCCTATCTGCCGCAGCCGCTTTCGCATACCCGATCGCGACATCGACGTAGTCATTTTCCGGCGGCGCGGGGCTTTCCGAGCGCGGAGAACGCGTTGCTCGGCTTTTCCGTGTCGCCATTCGGTTTCACCTTTCCCTGCGCCACTGGCGTCAGGCCGAAGTCGTTCATCAGTCCACGCAGCTGGGCAACCATCGATGCAACCGGCGCCTCGCCGGCGGCGTACAGCTGGACGGTTTTTCCATGAAGAGCGCAGAGCTGGCCGAGCGCCGACAGCCCGGCCTCGGTCAGGAGCTTGTTTGCGTGGAGGATCGGAGCTAGGCGCTCCCATTCCTTACGTGCGTGTGCGTTGGGCATCCAGTCCGGTGCCGGTGGTACATCGGACACCAGAGGGAGTTCGGTGGCGGCAGGAGCTTCGCGGTCGGGCCGGTCGGTGCCGGCCACCACCTTCAGCGCTGTCGGCTTGCGGGGGCGGGACATAGACGGGCCTCAAAAACTGAATTTTCCGAATTGACGGTGCAAAAAAACGACTGAGCGGCCGGTGTCCGAGGGGAACGCTTCGAACATTTTCCCCTCCCCCCCCGGAGCGCTTGATGAGAATCGATCGCATTCATCGCTTCGACAGCTACGGATGAGAACGATTCGCGCCTCGTGCCGCCTCTGCCTTGGTCTTGGTGCCGTGGCACTCGCAGCAGATCGCCTGCAGGTTATCCAGCGCATCCGTGCCACCTTCAGCCTGCGGCACAACGTGGTCAACCTCTTCTGCCTGGCGGATGCGACCGGCTGCACGGCATGGCTGACAGAGGTACAGGTCACGTGCCATCACTGCATCGCGCTTGCGACGCCACGGCCTTCCGCCTCGGCCTTTGCCGTAGTTCTCCTGCGGTGCTTGCGCGACGTGTACCGGAGCCAGCTGCGGCATCGGTCTATGTCGACGAGGGTAGCTTGCCATCAGCCCAGGCTCTGCGACTGGTCGCGCTCGCCTGGCACCAGCTCACCGTCCAGGCTGCGGGCTACCTCGTCCTGCTCTTCCTCGCCCTCAGCTGCCAGCGCGGCCAACAATGCATCAACCTTCCCTTCAAGCCTGGCGGTGGCCTGGCGCTGCTCTTCCTGCTGCAGCTCGATCCGGCGCAGCAGGTCGTGCAGGCTCATCGCGTCACCTCGGCACGGTCTGCTGCGATGACGGCTTGGCTGGCACGGATGTGGTCGTCTGCGTCTCGGCCGACTTGAACAACAGCTCCCGCAACCTCTGCTCGTAGTTGGGCGTGCGCATCACGTTCGATGGTGCCGGCGACAGCCTGGGACAGGCGAGCGGTGTTGCAGGTGGCGAGGTCGTCGCGCAGCTGGAGGCTGCCATCGCGCACGCCAGCAACAACAGCAGCAGGGACGGCCGTGGCCGCGGTGCGGTCTTCTTCATGCTTGGCTCCGATGGTGGCCAGCGCCTCGGCGTGGCTGTGCTCTACGGCACGGGTCTGGGTGATCTGCTCGACCTGGGCGGCGCTGGCGCCGGCCAGCTGCCGGGCTTCCACTGTCTCAGCCCGGTCACCGCGCCAGGCCCAGCCTGCGCCGAACATGCCAGCAGACCAGGCGACGAACACCAGAAGGTAGATAGCAATTCGGTTCATCTCAGGCTCCCGGGCCCTTGCGGGTCATGCCGAAGAAGTAGCCGATAACCATGCCGGTCGCGTTGTTCAAGCCACCGATCAGCATGCCGAACGAGTCCTTGTTCTCCGGCGGAATGGCCACTGCGATCAGGGCGGCCATGGCCATCCCAAGCAGGAACAGCACCAGCACGGCAATGCCGACGCGAGCGGCGCCTATGTTGCGGGTCGCGAAGGTCATGCGGCACCTGCCAGTGAATGAATTTCCTCCAGCGCCCAGTGGTAGAGCTGCTGGTCGATGATGGTCACGCGCGTGAGGCGCTTGCCGCGCACCTCCTTGATGGCCACCTGAGTGGACTGCTGAACTGCCAGCAGCACGAATGCGATTCGCTGCTTGGTCGGATCAGGCTCCTGCAGGACGGCCAGCGCATCGCTGACCATCTCGCGGATTGCCAGCAATAGCTCCGCCGTGGGGCTTTTGGCTTTCTGACTCTCCAGCACC
This sequence comes from Stenotrophomonas maltophilia group sp. Smal32, assembly GCF_030237085.1. Lineage (NCBI taxonomy): Bacteria > Pseudomonadati > Pseudomonadota > Gammaproteobacteria > Lysobacterales > Lysobacteraceae > Stenotrophomonas > Stenotrophomonas maltophilia group sp. Smal32. The sequence goes on along the minus strand of NZ_JASJSI010000005.1, from coordinate 1,621 downwards.
ACCAGCACGCCCTGCAGCTGGTTGACCGGCGACAACTTGGCGCCCTTCTTCTTCGGCGTCATGCGGCCAGCGCCTTCAGCGCGCGGGCGTAGCGTGCCCTTCGGTCAGCCGCGCCGGTCTGCCCACCGTTGATTCGCTCGGTGATCTCATCGAAACGGCTGGCATCCGCCAGCTTGTTCAGGGATCGGGCATCCCAGAATGCTCCGGCGGCCAGGGCACCCCATTTCGGCTGCTCCAGTTCCTCGGGTCTGGCCTCGAAGTCAGGCACGCCCTTGATGCCCTTCGCACGGAGAGCGTCGCGGATGGCCGCGTAGTTGGCCCGGCCCGTGTTCTGGATGGGACCACGGCCGCGATAGCGGTAGCCATCGCCACTCGACTCCGAGCCGTTGCCAAGCCGATTGGCGTAAGCGTTGTTGCCGATCGCAACCGGCTTCCGCTCCAGCGCGCGCGCCAGGTCGTTCGGCTTCCTCGGCTTGGCCCTGGGGTCAACGGCGTAGCGGCTGGGCCAGGTATCGGCCATGCCCTGCGCACCGTAGTTCAGGTTCTCGACGGTGCGGGTCAGGCTCGCCGACTCGTGACCGACCTGCGCCAGGAAGGCTGCCACCCGCTTCGGTGTGCTAATGCCAAACGCCGTGCAGGCGTCAGTCAGGGGCTGGGCCCACTGGGCGGCGACGGCGGCACTGCAGCCCACCGCCTGCTGGATTGTCGAGGCGGTCAGGATCATGGCGGTTCCGGAAATGAAAAACCCCGGCTGGGTGGCCGGGGTTAGGTCGTGCGCGATGGTAGAAAAATAGCGGGAAAAGTGCGGGGGTATCAACCCCGCACTTCACCAAGGCCATGCCTTGATGTTGAGCAGAGCAGGCACGTTGATCACCCTCGCCTGCAACAGCGCTGCGATGGCCATAATCACCGTGAGCCAACGGATAGCATTTTGGTTCTTCATCGACTCGCGGTGCTTCCGCTCCTCCTCTTCGTACTGGGACAAACTTGCAATCCCCTTCCCTGTCACCAAGTAGCGCACACCGTTCTTCTTCACTTCACCCAACTCCTCCAATGCATCCAGCATGGCCTCTACCTGATCAAGCCGGTCAAACGCGTCGACATTGTCGGCCCAGAATTGCCCCAGCAGCCGGCTAGCTACATCCCAAGCCGTTGGCTGCCTATCTCCAACTCGCAGGCTTCTGACGGTGTTGAGCACGGTATAGCGCTCCACAGCAGTCTTCTTCCTGTAACGGTCCAACTTGGAACGCGCTGCTCTGATCAAACGTAATAGGCGGATTCGGATTCGTCCCCATCGATAGCGCCGCTCGAGAGCGAAACTCTCCCAGTCATTGAAGGTGAGCTGTACGAGTCCGAGATACTCGTCAATTCTCGGCTTAGCCAACCATGCCTCGTGGATGCTGATTTCCCTTTCTGGCCCGAAGTGGCCTTCCTCATCAAGGGATAGGCAAACTACCCGACCATTCTCAAGCCGTCGATACAACAAAAGGTCATGGTGAGTTCAACCCGTCGACGCAACGGCTTGGCTCAGCTTAGCGGCTGGCGTCTGGAAGCCCAAGGTCTTACGAGGTCTTTCGTTGAGACGTCTGGCGATCTTGTTCAAGAATGCCTGCGAATGGCG